>DAISJF010000511.1:0-1974 GCA_036821625.1 Rhodanobacteraceae bacterium | reverse complement strand
CGGTCGGCAGGCTGCCGCCCGCGATGACGCCGTAGAAGATGCCGGTCGCGAGCGCGACGGGAACCGCAGCGATCGCGATCGGAATCCGCAACGCAAGCCGTGGCAGCAGCCAGCCGAGCAGCCGCACGAGCAGCGCACCCAGACCCGCGGCGACGCCGACATGGAAGCCCGAGATCGCGATCAGGTGCGGAATGCCGTTGGCGCGCGCGATGCTCCAGTCGTTCTCGTCGAGGCCGCGCGTGTCGCCGACCGCGAAGGCGCGCACGAGCGCCGCATCGTGCGGATCGGCGATGCGCTCGCCGATCTCGTCCGCAAGGCGCGCGCGCAAGCCGTCGATGCAGAGCGAGCGATGGCCGAGGCGCCGATTCGGACCTTCATCCCGCACGTAGCCGGTGGCGACGATGCCGCGTTCGAGCGCGGACCGCTCGCTGTCGAAACCTCCCGGATTGACGAGCCCGCGCGGCCGCTTCAGACGCACACGCAGCTGCCAGCGGCTGCACGGTGCCAGCTCGTCGCGACCCCTGCCATACCAAGCGAGACGAACGCTGCCGTGCAGGTCGATTTCGTTGCCGCCGAGCGATGCCCGCTCGATGCGCACCGTCGCGCGAACGCCGTCGGGGCGCGTCAACGGCAGGTCGTCGACGACGCCGACGATGTCGAGATCACGCCCTTCGAGCGCTTCGTCGAGCCGGGCATCCAGCGCAATTCCGGCGCGCCCTGCGCACCAGGCGAAGCCCAGTGCCGCCACGGCCAGCACGCGCAGGCGCGGCAACCGCCACGAGGCGATGCCCGCGCACGCGATCAGCGCATCCACCGCGAGCGAGGGCAGCGATGCGCAGACCTGCACGACAAGAATGCCGCCGAGCAGCGCGACGGCAAGCGCCGGCGTGATCGCGAGCGGATGCGCTTCGGTCGTCGGCAAGTCCTTCGCCATGTGCCAGCGCTTCCTTGCGCCCGATCCTCAGCTCATGGAATCGACGGACGAACGGTTTGCTTCGGGTGCAACATGCCGCCGGAGAGCTCGAAGGTGCGTCCCGTGCGCGCCGCCAGCCGGTGATCGTGCGTGACGAGCACGAGCGCCGTGCCGATCTCGCGGTTCAGCTCGAGCATGAGCTCGTGCACCTGGGCCGCGTTGCGCTCGTCGAGATTGCCGGTCGGCTCGTCGCCGAGCACGCAGGCCGGACGCGTGACCAGCGCGCGCGCGACCGCGCAACGCTGGCGTTCGCCGCCGGAGAGCTCGCCCGGCTTGTGCTCCAGACGCGCGCCGAGGCCGACGCGCTCGAGCAGCTGCCGCGCCTGCTCGCGCGCCGCGCGGATCGCCGTGCCGCGGATCAGGAGCGGCATAGAGACATTTTCGAGCGCGGTGAACTCGGGCAGCAGGTGATGAAACTGGTAGACGAACCCGAGCGCGCGGTTGCGCAGCTCGCCGCGCGAGCGGTCGGACAGGCGCGACATCGTCTTGCCGGCGATCTCGACCTCGCCGGCGCTCGGAGCGTCCAGCCCGCCGAGGATGTGCAGCAGCGTGCTCTTGCCGGTTCCCGAAGCGCCGACGATCGCGACCGTCTCACCGCGACGCACGGAAAGGCTCACATCGAGCAGCACTTCCGTGCGCAGCTTGCCTTCCTGGTAGGTCTTGGCGACCTTGTCCGCGCGAACGACGATGTCGGTCATGGGAGAGAGCCGGGAATGGGGAATCGGGAATCGGGAATCGAACACGGCGAAGCCGGTGCAAAGATTCGCATGGGGCCGCATCCGAAAAGTCGTGCTGTCAGCATTCTCTATTCCCCTTTCCCGATTCCCGATTCCCGTCTATTCATACCGCAGAGCCGCCGCCGGCTCCGTGCGCGCCGCGCGCCAGGCCGGATACAGCGTCGCGAACACGCAGAACACGAACGCGGTCGCGGTGATCCAGCCGACGTCGCTCCAGTGCAGATCGCTCGGCAGCTCGCTGATGTAGTAGACGTCGGGCGAGAG
>DAISJF010000510.1:0-1980 GCA_036821625.1 Rhodanobacteraceae bacterium | reverse complement strand
CTGCGCGATCATGTGTTCCGCAACAGCGAGTTCGATGTCTATGCCGGCGACGTGCTCGTGCTTTACACGGACGGCGTGATCGAGGCGCGCGATCGCAAGGGACATCCGTTCGGCACCGAGCGCCTGACCGCGCTGATCGGCGACGGTCCCGAGGAGCCTTCGAAGCTGCTGCCGACACTGCGCGATGCGCTGATCGAGCATCAGGGCGGACCGCTCGGCGTCGACGATCAGACGCTGATCGTTCTGCGCGTGGCGCATTAGCCGCCGCTTGTGCCTGACCCGCGAATCGGGGCATCGTTCGCTTCCAAACGACTGTTTGAATCCCAGTGCCGACGCCGTTTCCGCATTTGTTTGCGCCGCTGGACCTCGGTTTCGCGACCTTGCCGAACCGTGTGTTGATGGGCTCGATGCACACCGGGCTCGAGGATCACGCGCGCGATTTCGACAAGCTCGCCGCGTTCTTCGCCGAGCGTGCGCGCGGCGGCGTCGGTCTGATGGTGACCGGCGGCATCGCACCGAGCATCGAGGGCTGGCTGAAGCCGTTCGCGGGGCGCCTCTCGATGCCGTGGCATGTCGCGCGCCATCGCAAGATCACGCGAGCGGTGCACGCGGAAAGCGCCCGCGTCTGCCTGCAGATCCTGCACGCCGGACGCTATGCCTATCACCCGCTGTCGGTTGCGCCATCCGCGATCCGTTCGCCGATCACTCCTTTCAAGCCGCGGGCGCTGTCGGCTCGCGGTGTCGAGCGCACGATCCGCGACTTCGTCGACACCGCAAGACTCGCGCAGGAGGCCGGCTACGACGGCGTCGAAGTCATGGGCTCGGAAGGCTATCTGCTCAACCAGTTCCTCGTCGAACGCACCAACCGGCGCGACGATGCCTGGGGCGGAACGGCGGAAAAGCGCCAGCGCTTCCCGATCGAGATCGTGCGCCGGACGCGCGCCGCCGTCGGCCGCGAATTCATCATCATCTATCGCCTGTCGATGCTCGACCTCGTCGAAGGCGGGCAAAGCTGGGATGAGATCGTCGCGCTCGCACGCCGGATCGAAACCGCCGGCGCGACGCTGATCAATACAGGCATCGGCTGGCACGAAGCGCGCGTGCCGACCATCGTGACCAGCGTGCCGCGCGCGGCGTTCGCCTGGGTCACGCGGCGGCTCAAGGGCGAGGTCCGCGTTCCGCTGATCACGACGAACCGCATCAACATGCCGGAAGTCGCCGAGCGCATCCTCGCCGGCGGCGACGCCGACATGGTTTCGATGGCGCGCCCGCTGCTCGCCGATTCGCAATGGGTCGGCAAAGCGCGCGAAGGCCGCGCCGATGCGATCAACACGTGCATCGCCTGCAATCAGGCGTGTCTCGATCATGTGTTCGAGAATCGCCGCGCGACATGCATGGTGAACCCGCGCGCGTGCAATGAGACCGAGCTCGCGATCCGGCCTGCGGCGATCCGCAAGCGCATTGCCGTGATCGGAGCCGGGCCCGCGGGCCTTGCCTGTGCGACGACGCTCGCCGAGCGTGGCCACGCCGTGACGTTGTTTGAGCAGGCCGCCGAGATCGGCGGGCAGTTCAACATGGCCAAGCGCATTCCGGGCAAGGAAGAGTTCGTCGAGACGCTGCGCTATTTCAGCGGACGCATCCGCGAGACCGGCATTGATCTGCGCCTTGCGACGCGCGCCACGACCGCGATGCTCGCCGAGGCGCGCTTCGATGAGATCGTGATCGCGTGCGGCATCACGCCGCGCGCCGCGCAGATCCCCGGCATCGAGCACGCGAAAGTCATGAGCTACGTCGACCTGGTGCTCGGCGGACGCCCCGCCGGCAGCCGCGTCGCGATCGTCGGCGCCGGCGGCATCGGATTCGATGTCGCCGAGTTCCTCGCGCAATCGCCGCCCTCGCCGAGCACGGACGTATCGCGCTGGACGCACGAATGGGGCATCGACACGTCGCTGGCCGCGCGCGGCGGTCTCGCGCGCCCCG
>DAISJF010000509.1:0-1989 GCA_036821625.1 Rhodanobacteraceae bacterium | reverse complement strand
AGATCTCTGCGACCGCGCCGAAGACGCGGTGCGCAGCGGCACGATGCTGATCCTGCTGTCCGACCGCTACCCGGTGCCGGGCCTGCTGCCGATCCACGCGCTGCTCGCGACCGGCGCCGTGCACGCGCGCCTGACCCAGAAGCAGCTGCGCTGCGACTGCAACATCCTCGTCGAAACCGGCAACGCGCGCGACGCGCACCACTTCGCCTGCCTGATCGGCTTCGGTGCGACCGCGGTGTATCCGTACCTGTCGTACCAGACGCTGTTCGACATGAATAAGCACGGCCAACTCAAGGGCCGTCAGGGCGAACCGCCGAGCGAGATCGGCCGCAGCTACCGCCGCGGCATCCAGAAGGGCCTGCTCAAGATCATCTCGAAGATGGGCATCGCGACGATCGCCGGTTATCGCGGCGCGCAGCTGTTCGAGATCGTCGGCCTCGATCAGGAAGTTGTCGATCTGTGCTTCCCGGGCACGCCCTCGCGCATCGGCGGCGCCGGCTTCGCCGAGATTCAGAGCGAATACAAGGCGCAGTCGATCGCCGCGCGCGACCCGAACTATGCGCTGCCGCCGGGCGGGCTGATGAAGGCGCTGCCGGGCGGCGAATTCCATATGTACAACCCCGACGTCGTCGGTTCGCTGCAGCTTGCGGTGCGCACCGGCGACTCCAAGCTGTACCGGAAATACGCCGATGCGGTCGACCAGCGCGTGCCGGCCGCGCTGCGCGACCTGCTCGCCGTGCAGCCGGTCGGCGCGCCCGTGCCGCTCGAGGAAGTCGAGCCGGTCGAAACGATTCTGAAGCGCTTCGACTCGGCCGGCATGTCGCTCGGCGCGCTCTCGCCCGAGGCGCACGAATCGCTCGCGATCGCGATGAACCGCCTCGGCGCACGCAGCAACTCGGGCGAAGGCGGCGAAGACCCGGTGCGCTACGGCACCGAGAAGATGTCGAAGATCAAACAGGTCGCCTCGGGTCGTTTCGGCGTGACGCCGGCCTATCTGGTCAACGCCGAAGTGCTGCAGATCAAGATCGCCCAGGGCGCCAAGCCCGGCGAAGGCGGCCAGTTGCCGGGGCACAAGGTCAACAGTCTGATCGCGCGCCTGCGCTATGCGCGGCCGGGCATCGGCCTGATTTCGCCGCCGCCGCATCACGATATCTATTCGATCGAAGACCTGGCGCAGCTGATCTACGACTTGAAGGAAGTGAATCCGTCTGCGCTCGTCTCGGTCAAACTCGTCGCCAACGCCGGCGTCGGCACGATCGCCGCAGGCGTGGCCAAAGCCAACGCCGACCTCATCACGATCTCCGGCCACGACGGCGGCACCGGCGCGAGCCCGCTGACCTCGATTCGCTACGCGGGCTCGCCGTGGGAGCTGGGTCTGTCGGAAACGCAGCAGACGCTCGTGCGCAACGGCCTGCGCGAGCGCGTAATCGTGCAGACCGACGGCGGCTTGAAGACCGGCCTCGACGTGATCAAGGCGGCGATGCTCGGCGCGCAGTCGTTCGGCTTCGGCACCGCGCCGATGGTCGCGCTCGGCTGCAAGTATCTGCGCATCTGCCATCTGAATTCCTGCGCGACCGGCGTGGCGACGCAGAACGACGAGCTACGCAAGAAACACTACGACGGCCCGCCCGAGCAGGTCGTCAATTTCTTCCGCTTCGTCGCCGAAGACGTGCGTGCGCATCTGGCGCGCCTTGGCGCGCGCCGGCTCGACGAGATCATTGGCCGCACCGATCTGCTCACGCAGCGCGAAGGCGCGACGGTGAAGCAGAACAAGCTCGATCTGTCGCCGCTGCTCGGCACGGATTTGAGCAAGGACGCGCCGGCCTGCGCCGCGGCGCCGATTCCGCAGAGCGATCTCGCCAAGCGCATCGCCGCGGACACGAAAACGGCGATCGAAAACGCTACGGGCGGCGAGTTCCACTACACGGTCGTCAACACCGACCGCGCGATCGGTGCGCGCGTCTCCGGCGATGTCGCGCGCAAGCACGG
>DAISJF010000508.1:0-1989 GCA_036821625.1 Rhodanobacteraceae bacterium | reverse complement strand
CAACTACTCGATGCGCGTCTGGCTCGATCCCGAAAAAGTCGCCGCGCGCGGGCTGACCGCCGGCGACATCGCCAACGCGATCCGCGAACAGAACGTGCAGGTCGCCGCGGGCCAGCTCGGCTCGCCGGCAACGCCGACGGTGTCCGACGGCTCGAACAAGCCGAACTTCCAGATTGCGGTGAGCACGAAGGGCCGCCTCGTCGACGAGGAAGACTTCGCCAACATCATCGTGCGCACCGGCGAGAACGGCCAGATCACGCGGCTCAAGGATGTCGCACGCGTCGAGCTCGGCTCGGACAACTACGCGCTGCGCGCGATGCTCAACAACCAGACCGCGGTCGGCGTCGGCATCTTCCAGCGTCCGGGCAGCAACGCGATCGCGATCTCCGACGCGGTGCGCGCGAAGATGGCCGAGCTGAAGAAGTCGTTCCCCGACGGCATCGACTACGATCCCGCCTACGATCCCACCGTGTTCGTGCGCGGCTCGATCGAAGCGGTGCTGCACACGCTGCTCGAAGCGATCCTGCTCGTCGTCATCGTCGTGATCGTGTTCCTGCAGACCTGGCGCGCGTCGATCATTCCGCTGCTCGCGGTGCCGGTGTCGTTGATCGGCACGCTTGGCGTGATGCATCTGCTCGGCTTCGGCCTCAACACCCTGAGCCTGTTCGGCCTCGTGCTCGCGATCGGCATCGTCGTCGACGATGCGATCGTCGTCGTCGAAAACGTCGAGCGCAACATCAGCGAAGGCCTCGCGCCGTTCGACGCGACCGTGCAGGCGATGAAAGAAGTGACCGGCCCGATCATCGCGACCGCGCTCGTGCTCTGCGCGGTGTTCCTGCCGACCGCGTTCATCAGCGGCCTGTCGGGCGAGTTCTACAAGCAGTTCGCGATCACGATCGCGATCTCGACGGTGATTTCCGCGTTCAATTCGCTGACCCTGTCGCCGGCGCTGTCGGCCGTGCTGCTCAAAGCCCACGACGCGCCGCCCGACCGCTTCACGCGCATCCTCAACGCCGCGCTCGGCTGGTTTTTCCGTCCGTTCAACCGGTTCTTCGCGTTCGCATCGAACAGCTATGTCGGTGCGGTGAGCCGCATCCTCGGCCGCAGCTCGGTCGCGGTGTTCATCTACGCCGGCCTGATCCTGATCACGGCGTACGGGTTCATGCGCACGCCGACCGGTTTCGTGCCGGCGCAGGACAAGCAGTACCTCGTCGGCTTCGCTCAGCTGCCCGACGCGGCGACGCTCGACCGCACCACCGACGTGATCAAACGCATGGGCGCGATTGCGCTGAAGACGCCGGGCGTCGAATCGGTGCCGGCGTTCCCGGGCCTGTCGATCAACGGCTTCACCAACGCGCCGAACATGGGCATCGCGTTCACACCGCTGAAGCCGTTCGATGAGCGCCGCGATCCGTCCAAGTCCGCCGGCGCGATCGCGATGGCGATGAATGCGCAGTTCGCACAGATCCAGGACGCGTTCATCGCGATCTTCCCGCCGCCGCCGGTGCAGGGCCTCGGCGTGGTCGGCGGCTTCAAGCTGCAGCTCGAGGATCGCGCAAACCTCGGCGCGGACGAGCTGTACAAGCAGTTGCAGAACGTCATCGCCAAAGCCTCTAAGCGGCCCGAGCTCGCCGGCCTGTTCTCCGGCTTCCTCGTCAACGTGCCGCAGATCGAAGTCGACGTCGACCGCGAGAAGGCGAAGTCCGCGGGCGTGCCGCTGCAGAACATCTACGACACGATGCAGATGTATCTCGGCTCGCTCTATGTCAACGACTTCAACCGCTTCGGCCGCACTTACCAGGTCAACGCGCAGGCCGAGCCCGGCTTCCGCCTGACCGCAGACGACATCGGCCGCTTGAAGACGCGCAACGCGCGCGGCGACATGATCCCGCTCGCGAGCTTCGTTACCGCGCGCGAGACCTCGGGCCCGGACCGCGTGCCGCATTACAACGGCTTCCTCGCCGCCGAACTCAACGGCGCCGCCGCGCC
>DAISJF010000507.1:0-2012 GCA_036821625.1 Rhodanobacteraceae bacterium | reverse complement strand
GAGGCGGATGCCGCGCGCCGCGGGCGTCGACAACAGGCGCAGCAGCGCGCCGCCGACGACGCCGACGCCGAGCAACGCGACGGCGATTTCATCGTGCCGGGCCTCGAAGCGAGGCAGCGCGCTCATGCGCGCACCTTGCGCGGCGTGGCCGCTGCCGCGCGGGCGAGCGCGGCGTCGAGATCGGCGCAGAGATCGGCGCCGTCCTCGATGCCGACCGAAACCCGCAGCAGCGCATCGCTGATGCCGGCGTTGCGCCGCGCCTCGGGCGCCATCGCCGCATGCGTCATCGTCGCCGGATGCGCGATCAGGCTCTCGACGCCGCCGAGCGATTCGGCGAGCGAAAAGCAGCGCAGACCGTCGAGGAACGCTTCGATCGCAGGCTCGCCGCCGTCGAGCTCGAAGCTCAGCATCGCGCCGTACCCATGCTGCTGGCGCGCCGCGAGCGCATGACCGGCGTGATCGCGCAGGCCCGGCCAGAAGACACGCGACACGGCGGGATGATCGTCGAGCAGCTCGGCGACGAGCGCTGCGTTCTCCTCGTGCGCACGCATGCGTGGCGCGAGCGTGCGCAGGCCGCGTAGCGTCAGGAAACTGTCGAAAGGCGCGCCGGTGAGGCCGAGGCAGTTCGCCCACCATGTCAGACGCTCGACGATGGCCGCGTCCTTCGCGATCACCGCGCCGCCGACGACGTCGCTGTGGCCGTTGATGTACTTGGTGGTCGAATGCACGACGATGTCGGCGCCGAGCGCAAGCGGCCGCTGCAGCACGGGCGACAGGAATGTGTTGTCGACGACGCACAACGCGCCGGCCGCATGCGCGGCCCGCGAAACGTGGCGGATGTCCGTGATGCGCAGCAACGGGTTCGACGGCGTCTCGATCCAGACCGCGTCCGGTTTCTGCGCGAGCGCTTCGGAGAGCTTCGAAGGATCGGTCAGGTCGGCGAAGATCACGCGGAAGCGACCCTTGCGCGCCCATGCGTCGAGCAGGCGCCATGTACCGCCGTAGCAGTCGTGCGCGGCGAGCACGAGGCCGCCGGACGGAACGAGCTCGAGAACGGCCGCAACTGCGGCCATTCCGCTCGCGGTCACGACAGCACCGGCGCCTTCCTCGAGTTCGGCGAGGGCTTCGGCCAATAGATCGCGCGTCGGATTGCCGCTGCGCGAGTAGTCGTAGCGGCGCTTGCGGTTGAAGCGCTCGAACGTGTAGTTCGTGCTGAGATGCAGCGCCGGCACGACCGCGCCGTGTTGGGTATCCGATTCGATGCCCGCGCGCACCGCGCGCGTACACGGAGCGAAATCGCTCATGGCGTGCTCCCGATCTCGAGCGCTTCGGCGATCAGCGCACCGATCTGCGCGGTTTCCTTGAGAAACGCGTCGTGACCGTAGCGCGAATCGATCACGTGCAGCGGCGCGGGCGCACCGCAGCGGCGCTGCAATTCGCAGAGGTCGGCGAGCGGGACGAGGCGATCGGAGCCGATCCCGATCAGCGTGGCCGGCACGCGGACTTCTTCCGGCGCGACCGCGTGCAGATCGATCGACTCGGACAATGCGAGGAAACGCTCCGCGCTGAAGCGGCGGACGAAATTCGCGCCGGCAGCGCTGAGCCAGTCCTCCTCGGCAAAGCGAAAGCGGCCGTCGCGGAATTCCGGCGCCGCACCGCAGCGCTCGGCAAACTCGCGCTCGCCGCGATAGGTCGTCATCGCGAGACGACGGGCGAGATCGAGCCCCGAATCGACATCGCCGTGGCGCGCGCCGAGCCGCACGATCTCGCGCTGCAGATTGCGCAACGCGATCGCGAGCGGATGCGCGCGATGTGCGCCGGCGATCGCGACGAGCCGGCCGAGCCGCTCGCGATGCCTTGCCGCGAAAGCGAGCCCGACCATCGCTCCGTACGACGCGCCGACGAACGCGTGCAGACGACGGATGTCGAGCTCGGCGAGCACGGCCGCGATCGCGTCGGCCTGATCCTGGCTGTCGACGGCGCGGATCTCGAAGTCGTCCGAACCGTCGCCA
>DAISJF010000506.1:0-2013 GCA_036821625.1 Rhodanobacteraceae bacterium | reverse complement strand
TCCTTGAGGTTCTGCCGGTCCTCGCCCTCGATGCGGCGCGAGACGCCGCCCGCGCGCGGGTTGTTCGGCATCAGCACGATGTAGCGGCCGGCGAGGCTGATGAACGTCGTCAGTGCCGCGCCCTTGGTGCCGCGCTCTTCCTTGTCGATCTGGACGACGATCTCCTGGCCTTCCTTCAGAAGCTCGCGGATGCCGGCCTTGTTGTGGTCGACGCCGGAGGCGAAGTAGTCGCGGGAGATTTCCTTGAGCGGCAGGAAGCCGTGGCGCTCGGCGCCATAGTCGACGAAGCAGGCTTCCAGAGAAGGCTCTACGCGGGTGATGCGCCCCTTGTAGATGTTCGCCTTCTTCTGTTCCTTCGAAGGGATCTCGATGTCGAGATCGTAGAGGTTCTGGCCTTCAACGATGGCCACTCGCAACTCTTCACGCTGAGTTGCGTTGATCAACATGCGTTTCATTGTCGTTGTTCCTTGGGCCGGCGCTCGACTGCCGTCGCGCGCTGCGCGGGTAACGCGCTGCGGGCGGACGGCGGCAGGAGCGCCTGCCTTTTTCTTCATGCCGGCGCATCCGCGCGCCAGCGTCATGGGGTTGTTGTGCGTGCCCGGTCGCCCTCGCCGTCATTCCGACGGCAAGCGGTGGCCGACTCGAACCGTTACGATGCGTTCCGGTCCAGGCCTCGCTCCTACGGAGTGCCGAGGGCGGGAGCCGAAAGGACGTCACGGACGAGTGCGCTAATGACTGGTTTCCGACTCCCGCGGACGAGGCCGGAAACCGCGCAATACGCACATGCAGCATATCAGTTCCGCCTGGATTTTTTCAATGAAGACACAGACTTCGGCGGGTTTTCGCGATCCGGCCTCCGCTCCGCGCGTGGAAACCGTCGAGGTCCCGGAGGAGCGCGACGGGCAGCGCGTCGATAACTTCCTGACGGGACGGCTGAAAGGGGTCCCGAAAAGCCTCGTCTATAGGCTCCTGCGGACCGGCCAGGTCCGCGTCAACGGCAAGCGGGCGAAACCGGACCTTCGGCTGACGGCCGGCGACGCGGTGCGCATTCCCCCAGTGCGCACGGCGGAGCGGACCGGGAAGGGCGCCGCACCGAGCGCGCAGACGGCGCGGATCGAGGCCGCGATCCTCTCGGAGGATCGCGATTTCCTGGTCATCGACAAACCGGGAGGCATCGCGAGCCACGGCGGCAGCGGCGTCAGCTTCGGTGCGATCGAGCTCTTGCGCGCGGCACGCCCGCGCGATGCGCTCGAGCTCGCGCACCGGCTCGATCGCGATACCAGCGGCGTGCTCGTTTTCGCCAAGAAGCGTTCCGCGTTGACCGCGCTGCAGGCCGAGATTCGCGAAGGCCGCGTCGAGAAGCGTTATCTCGCGCTGCTCGCCGGTCGCTTGCCGCAGAAGCGGCTCAGTGTCGATGCGCCGTTGCGCAAGTCCGTGCTGCAGGGCGGTGAGCGCATGGTGCGCGTCGACGAGCAAGGCAAGGCATCGCGCTCGCGCTTCGCCGAAATCGAGCGCTTTGCAAGTGCGACGCTCGCAGAGATCACGATCGAAACCGGACGCACGCATCAGATCCGCGTGCACGCCGCGCATATCGGACATCCGGTCGCGGGCGACGAGAAATACGGCGATCGCGAGTTCAATCGGGCGATGCGCGAGCTCGGGCTGAAGCGCCTCTTCCTGCACGCGGCTCGGTTCGAGTTTTCGATCGGCGAGCGGAGTTACAGTTTCAGTACGCCGCTGCCGGCGGATCTCAAAAATGTGCTCGAGGCGCTGCCTATGAGGGAACGAGATCCTCGACCTTCGCCGCGCAAATGAAATCGTTGAGCGAAAGCCCGCCGACGTCGTGCGTCGAATACCGGACGACACACCGGTTGTAGTGCACTTCGAGATCCGGATGATGATCTTCGCGGTGCGCGATCGACGCGACCGCGTTGACGAACGCCATCGTGTGGAAGTAATCCGCGAACTTGAACTCCTTCGCGATCGATCCGCCGTCGCCGGCCTTCGTCCAGC
>DAISJF010000505.1:0-2016 GCA_036821625.1 Rhodanobacteraceae bacterium | reverse complement strand
TGCAAGCCGGGTCGAAAGAGCGGATCGGCATGGGCGCGATGGCGGTAGTGGCATACCAGCGTGCCGTCGCCGCGCTCGGGCAGATAAAACTCGCTGCGCGGATAGCCGTAATCGACGAACAGCGCGACGCCGCGCTCGAGCGAGCCGATCACGGCGGGCATCCAGTATGGGAGCTGGGGCAGGATCTCCGAGCGATAGCCGTCGGCGAATCGCGCGTCGAGATAGCGCTCGACATGACGCACCGCCGCGCTGACCAGCGCATCGGCCGGACGATCCTCGCGGACGAAAGAAGTGCCGTCGGCACCGAGCGCAACATGTTCTTCGAACACCTCGCCGTCGCGCAGCGTGAAGCGCGTGGTCGGCAGCGCGTCCAGCACTTCGTTCGCGAAGAGGACGCCGTGCCAGCTCGTCTCGGAGGGCCGGTCGATCCATTCGACGCGCGCCGCGAGCTCGACCGGCAGCGATGCTGCGATATGCGATTTCTGCCGCTCGCGCAGATCTGCGGCCGGCTCGAGAATCCGGTAACGCCGCGGCGCGGCATTCTGCGCGGCGAACTCGCGCAGCGCGGCGACCGCGAACCGTCCGCTGCCGCCGCCGAGCTCGAAGAAGTCGGCCGACTCGCCGAGCTCACGCAACGCCGGCGCGAGCGTGCCGGCGACGCAGCGCGCGAACAGATCGCCGAGCTCCGGTGCGGTGACGAAGTCGCCGGCCGCGCCGAATTTGGTCTTGCCCGCGCTGTAGTAGCCGAGGCCCGGCGCGTACAGGCAGAGCTCCATGTAGCGCGCGAACGGGATCGGGCCGGACGTTGCGATCTCGGCGCGGATCCGCGCGGCAAGCGCGTCGGAATGCGCGATCTCGTCGGCATCGGGCGCGGGCAGATCGATCTTCAACGAAGCTCCGGACGCGGGTTCTGCGACAATGGCGCGTGCCCTGGCCGCGGCCGCCGCCGCGCGAAACGGCAGCATAGCGGCCGGCACGGAGAAGACCAATGTCGATGAGCCAGGACCGACCGGTCGCACTGATCACCGGCGCCGCGCGGCGCATCGGCGCGACGATCGCGCGCCGATTGCACGCGGCCGGCTACGACGCGGCGCTGCACTGCCGCCGTTCGCGCGCCGAGCTCGATGCTCTGATCATCGAGCTGGAGCGTTCGCGCGGCGCGAGCACGCTCGCGCTGCAGGCGGACCTCGCCGACATCGCGCAGCTCGCGCCGATCGTGCACGCGACGATCGACCGGTTCGGCCGGCTCGACGCGCTGGTCAACAACGCCTCCGCGTTCTATCCGACGCCGGTCGCCGACGCGACGCCGGCGCAGTGGGACGAGCTCTTCGGCGCGAACGCGCGCGCGCCGTTCTTCCTGGCGCAGGCCGCAGCGCCGCATCTCGAGCGGCAAGCGGGCGCAATCGTCAACATCATCGACATCTACGCCGAGAACCCGCTGCCGCGCCACAGCCTGTACGGCATGAGCAAGGCGGCGCTGGCGATGATGACCAGGGCGCTCGCACGCGACCTCGCCCCGGGCGTGCGCGTGAACGGCGTCGCGCCGGGCGCGGTGCTCTGGCCGGACGCCGGGAAGAGCGATGCGGACCAGAAGGCATTGATCGAACGCACGCCGCTGCGCCGCATGGGCACGCCCGACGACGTGGCCTCCGCGGTGCTGTGGCTGCTGCGCGATGCGCCGTTCGTGACCGGCGAGATCGTGCGCGTCGACGGCGGACGCCACCTCGCGATCTGATGCGACGGCGAGCCGCGACAGCGAGCGCCCTCGATGACAAGTCCCCTAAGTCCCGAAGTTCAGAGCGCCGGCGCGCTGTCGATATAGCGGTACTGGCGCGGCGGCATGTACAGCGGCAGCAGCGTCGATTCTTCCTGGCGCACGGCCTGGCCGAACAATCCGGCGATGCGCGCGATGTCATGGACGAAGCGCCGGCGCCGGTAGCTGTCCCACGGCGAGTCGAGATAATCGGTGAGCACGGCCTCGATCAAGAGCGTCGAGCGCTCGAGCTCGCGGTGCGT
>DAISJF010000504.1:0-2018 GCA_036821625.1 Rhodanobacteraceae bacterium | reverse complement strand
GGAAGGGCTACCAGATCAACGTCATCGACACCCCGGGGCACGTCGACTTCACGATCGAAGTGAATCGTTCGCTGCGCGTGCTCGACGGCGCGGTCGTCGTGTTCGACGGCGTCGCGGGCGTGGAACCGCAGACGGAAACCAACTGGCGCCTCGCCGACCAGTACCGCGTGCCGCGCATGTGCTACGTCAACAAGATGGACCGCATCGGCGCGAACTTCGCCCATTGCGTGAAGGGCATCCGCGAGCGCCTCGGCGCCAACGCCCTGCTCTGCCAGGTTCCGCTCGGCAGCCATGACGAATTCTGCGGCATGGTCGACCTCGTCGCCGGCGTCGGCTACAAATGGGATTCGCACGACAAGGATTCGACCTGGGAAACGATTCCGCTCGACCAGGTCAAGGACAAGGTGAGCTTCGCCGCGACCGCCGACAACGAGTGGGTCGCGAACCTGCCGAAGCTGCGTCAGGACCTGCTCGAAACCGCGCTCGCGCTCGACGACGAAGCGTTCGAGAAGCTGCTCGAGACCGGCGAGTTCGACCCGGCCGTGCTCAAGAAGTGCATCCGCAAGGGCTGCATCGAAGGCAAGCTCGTGCCGATCTTCTGCGGCTCGTCCTACCGCAACAAGGGCGTGCAGCAGCTCCTCGACGGCGTCATCGACTACATGCCGGCGCCGGGCGAGAACGGCGGCATCGCGATGGTCGACGAAGACGGCAAGGCGATCGGCGTGCAGGAAGTGCGCGACGACGCGCCGGCGCGCGCGCTCGCGTTCAAGGTCATCAACGACCAGTTCGGTACGCTCACCTTCGTGCGCGTCTACTCGGGCGTGATCAAGAAGGGCGACACCCTGCTCAACGTCACCCGCGACAAGAAAGAACGCATCGGCCGCATCGTCGAAGTGCAGGCGAACGCGACCAAGGACATCGAAGAAGTGCGCGCCGGCGACATCTGCGCGTTCGTCTCGATGAAGGACACGGAAACGGGCGACTCGCTCAGCGATCCGTCGCAGCCGGCGCTGCTCGAGCGCATGCGCTTCCCGGATCCGGTGATCTCGGTCTCGGTCGAACCGAAGAGCCGCAACGACGTCGACAAGATGTCGACCGCGCTCTACAAGATGGCCAAGGCCGACCCGTCGCTGCGCCTGGAAGTCGACAAGGCGACCGGCCAGACCGTGCTCAAGGGCATGGGCGAGCTGCACCTGGAAGTGACCATCGACCGCATGCGCACGGAATTGGGCGTCGAGGCGATCATGGGCAAGCCCAAGGTCAGCTTCAAGGAGAAGTTCGGCCAGGTGGTCGAGCATGTCTACACGCACAAGAAGCAGTCCGGCGGTTCGGGCCAGTTCGCCGAAGTGAAGGTCCGCTTCGAGCCGACCGAGCCGGGCACGGGCGTCGAGTTCGTCGACGAAATCGTCGGCGGCCGCATTCCGCGCGAGTACATTCCGTCGGTCGACTTCGCGGTCAAGACCGAGTCGAAGAAGGGCCAGATCGCCGGCTACGAAGTCGTCGACTTCAAGTTCACCCTGCTCGACGGCAAGTTCCATGACGTCGACTCCTCGGCGCTCGCGTTCGAAATCGCCGGCAAGGCGTGCTTCCGCGAAGCGCACAAGATGTCCAAGCCGAAGCTGCTCGAGCCGATGATGAAGATCGAAGTCGTGACCGAAGCCGAGTTCCTCGGCGACGTGATCGGCGACATCAACCGCCGCCGCGGCCAGGTCAGCGACCAGGGCCAGAAGGGCCCGCAGGCGTTCGTCCAGGGCTACGTGCCGCTGGTCGAGATGTTCGGCTACATCAACTATCTGCGTTCCGCCACGCGCGGCCGCGGCAACTTCACGATGGAGTTCGATCACTACTCCGAAGTGCCGGCCAGCATGGTCGACAAGCTGATGGAAGACGAGAAGCGCGACAACCAGGCGGCCTGATAAGCAAACCTGTCGCGCGAAGCGCGACGATCACTCCCCCTCTCCCTTCGGGAGAGGGCAAGGGGTGAGGGTTCAGTGTTCTATCGGCGTATCATCGATAGC
>DAISJF010000503.1:0-2021 GCA_036821625.1 Rhodanobacteraceae bacterium | reverse complement strand
CGGGACGAGTTACGCGGCCTGCTTCGGAATCGTCCGATTCGTGTGCGTCAGCTTATTGTGGCGGTCGACGTAGACGAGCTGCGGCTTGTGCAACTCCGCTTCGGCTTCGTCGTATACGCCGTACGCGGCGATGATGATGATGTCGCCGGGCTGTGCGCGATGCGCGGCGGCGCCATTGATCGAGATGATGCCGGAGCCTTCGTCGGCGCGGATCGCGTAGGTCGAGAAGCGCTCGCCGTTGTTGACGTTGTAGATGTGGATCTGCTCGTACTCGCGGATGCCGGAGGTGTCGAGCAGATTGCCGTCGATCGCACAGGATCCTTCGTAGTGCAGCTCCGCGTGGGTCACGGTCGCGCGATGGATTTTGGCCTTGAGCATATTGAGCTGCATGGACGCACTCCGCAGTCGCCTGTTGCTTCTACGCAACATCCGGATTATATCGCGAACGCGAGGATATGTTGCGACGCCGCAATATGCGCAGCAAGCTCTTGAGTTTCAAGAGCACAAGGCAAAAAAAAACCCTCGCAGCGTGTCCGCGCGAGGGTTCTCAATCGGAGTGACGATTACCTTACAATGCGCCCTGCTTGCCGCCGGGGCAACAATGGCGTTGCAAAAATCCCAGCGGCGGTTGGGAGAATACCACAACCTTGGCAAAAAGCGCTACTCGTCGAGTAACAAGTTGTCGATCAGGCGGGTAGAGCCGAGCCGGGCCGCGATCAGCGCGACCAGCCCCCGCGAAGCCCCGTTTTCGGGCATCCCGAGGTCGTCGGCGCGCCGGATCACCGCGTAGTCGGGCGCGAAACCGCTGTCCCGCAGCGCGGCTTCGGCTTCGGCCTCGATCGCCGGCAGCGTTTTCGCTCCCGCCGCGACTTCCGCCTGCATGCGCCGCAGCGTCGCGTGCATGAACGCGGCGCGTTCGCGCTGCTCCGCATCGAGATACTGATTGCGCGAGCTCATCGCGAGTCCGTTCGGCTCGCGCAACGTCGGCGCGTCGACGATCTCGATCGGATACGCGAGATCGCGCGTCATGCGACGGATCACCAGAAGCTGCTGATAATCCTTGCGGCCGAACACGGCGACGTCGGGACGCACGATATTGAAGAGTTTTGCGACGACGGTCGCGACGCCGTCGAAGTGACCGGGCCGCGCGGCGCCTTCGAGTGTGTCGCCGAGCGCGGGCACGCTGACGCGAACCGTGTGCGCGGATCCGTACGGATACATGTCATCGACGGAGGGCATGAACAGCGCATCGCATCCGCTCGCGGCGAGCCCCGCCGCATCGGCGTCGGGCGTGCGCGGATAGCGCGCGAAATCCTCGTTCGGCCCGAACTGCGTCGGATTGACGAACACGCTGGCGACGACGACATCGGCGTGGCGGCGCGCGAGCGCGATCAGCGAATGGTGCCCGGCGTGCAGATTGCCCATCGTCGGCACCAGCGCGATGCGCTGCGTTGGCGTGCGGGCGGACGCGAGGAACGCGTGCAGGTCTCGCGCACGCGCGAAGGTCTGCATTTGCATTCCCATTTCAGTAGCTGTGCTCGGCTGTCGGGAATTCGCGGGCGCGCACAGCGTTCGCATAGGCGGTGAGCGCGCCCGCGATCGAATCCTGCCCGCTCAGGAAATTCTTGACGAAGCGCGGCCTCCTGCCGTGCGTGAGGCCGATCAGGTCGTAGATGACGAGGACCTGGCCGTCGCAGTCGATGCCGGCGCCGATGCCGATCGTCGGAATGCGCAGATCGCGCGTGATCTCCGCCGCGAGCGCAGCCGGCACGCATTCGAGCACGAGCAGCTCGGCGCCGGCGTCCTGTACTTCGCGCGCGGCGGTCCTCAAGTGCGCCGCCGCGGCTTCCTCGCGACCCTGCACGCGGTAGCCGCCGAGCTTGTGCACCGATTGCGGCGTGAGGCCGAGATGCGCGCAGACGGGCACGTCGCGCTCGCTCAGCGCCCGGATCACCTCGCTCGCCCAGCCCGAGCCCTCGATCTTCACCATTGCGGCGCCGCCCTCGCCGATCATTCGGCGC
>DAISJF010000502.1:0-2024 GCA_036821625.1 Rhodanobacteraceae bacterium | reverse complement strand
TTCCGTCGATCAGCCAGCTGCCGTCCTCGCGCTGCACGATTGCCTGCTGGGCGGTCTCGATCAGCGGCGTCGCGGCTTTGCCGACCACTGCGGCGAGCAGGTCGTTGAGCGTGACCAGGCCTTCGATGTCGCCGTATTCGTCGACGACCAGCGCGACCGCCGTCTCGGCGTCGCGGAACTCCTCGAGCAGATCGAGCGCTCGCGCCGTCGCCGGTACATACAGCGGCTTGCTCAGCGACTTGAACAGGTCGGTCTGTCCCGTCCCGATCTGTCCGACGAGGCGCTTGGTCTCGAGCACGCCGAGCACCTCCTGTTCGCCGCCGCGATAGACCGGGTAGCGCGAGTAGGTCGTCTCGCGCATGATCTCGAGGTTGCTCTCGATCGATTCGTTGGCATCGAGCGTGCGCGGCGTCATCACGCTGTCGACAGTGCGGTCGCCCAGGCGCAGCACGCGGTTGACCATGTTGCGTTCGTCGGTGTCGATCACGCCCTGGTCGACGCCCTCGGCGACGAGCAGGCGGATCTCTTCCTCGCTCACTCGTTCGCGCGTGCCTCTGTCCAGACGCGAAAGATGCAGCAGCCCGCGCGTCATCCAGATCAGCAGGAACGCAAACGGGGCGGCAAGCCAGGTGAGGAGGCGCATCGGCAGCGCGGTCGCCATCGCGAAACGCTCGGGATCGACCAGCGCGACGCGCTTGGGCAGCAGCTCGCCGAGCAGCATCTGGATGAAGGTGATGCCGGACACGCTGATGACGACGCCGATCGGGAGACTGTATTGATCGATCCAGGGCACGTCGAGCGCGTCGAGCGCCGTGCCGATCCGCTCGCCGATCGTGGCGCCCAGCGATGCGCCTGCGCCGACCTGCAGCAGCGTGATGAACACCTGCACGGTGGCGAGGAAACTCTCGGGCTGGTGGGAAAGGGCGAGCGCGACCTTCGCGCGGCGGCTGGTCGCCGCAAGGTGCTTGAGACGGCTCTTGCGCGCGACCATCAGCGCCATCTCGCTCAGCGCGAAGAAGCCGTTCAGCAGCGCGAGCAGCGTGACCAGCGAGATCTGCAGCAGCATCCGGGCCCTTACCGGCAGGAAGTCCGCAGAGTGTAGCAATCGGCGGCAGCCTCTATTTGGCGCGGGCCCGGCGCCGAAGTTCGGCTGCGCAGACAGGCCGTGCTGTAACATTGCGGTCACGCAAGGGGAACGCGCGATCGAAGGGGTCGCGCGCCGCCTTCCCGCACCGGCATGGTGCGCACCCGACGGCGCTCTCTCATGTTTTCGTTGCAGACCATCTTCGGCAAGGGCGACAAGTTCTACGGCCTCCTCGAAGCAAGCGCGGACGCGGCGCGCCAGAGCACTCGTGCGCTGATCGCGCTGCTGAATGCTCCGGTATCGGCGCGCTCGCTGGACGAATTCCGCGTCGCGCGCAAACGCGAGAAAGACCTTTTCGCGCAGACCGGCCAGGCTCTGGTCGACACGTTCGTGACCGCGCTCGAGCGCGAGGACATCGAGGAGCTCGCCGGCGCGCTCTACAAGATTCCGAAGACCGTCGAGAAATTCGCCGAACGCTACGTGCTGTTTGCCGATCGTCTCGCCGACGTGGATTTCGTTTCCCGCGCAGCGATGCTCGAGAAGGCTGCCGACGTGATCGTGCAGATGACCTCGCAACTGCGCAAAGGTCCGCGCCTCGACGTCATGCGCGACCTCAACGAGCGCATGCAGTCGATCGAGGGCGAAGCCGACCGGCTGATCCTTGATCTCTATCGCGATCTTTTTTCCGAAGAGCGCGATCCGATCAAGCTGCTGCTGCGCAAGGATCTGTTCGAGCTGCTCGAAAAGGCGATCGATCGCTGCCGCGACGCGGGCAACGTGATTTTTCAGATCGTGTTGAAGAATTCGTGATGGGCTGGGGGTGGGAATAGGGAGTAGGGAATGGGAATGGGAATGGGGATGGGAAATGGGAATAGCAAAAGATAGGGGAGTGTGGTGGTGAGGAAACGCTCGGTTGCGACGCTGCTCTTGCCTGTTTCCA
>DAISJF010000501.1:0-2031 GCA_036821625.1 Rhodanobacteraceae bacterium | reverse complement strand
TTCGCCAGCAGCTCGATGAGTGCTTCGCGCCGGCCGGCCGAATCGGCCGTGATCAGCACGCGCCCCGGATACGCCGCGAGAAAACGCTTGAGATCATCCGCCGGCGCTTCGTTCTTGCGATTGATCGGCAGGCTCGGCGCCGGCTGCGTGCCGAGATCGACCGCGTGGTCATTCGTGCCTTTCGCGACGATATCCACGCGCAACTGCACATTGAGCCGCTCGCGCAATTGCTGCGGCGGCAGATAGAGCTCCGCGACCGGCAGCACCGGCCGCTCGACATCGTGCGCGCGCTGCTCGTAGCGCTCGTTCGCCTGCATCCAGAAATGCTCGGCCGCGTCGAGCGCGCCGTCGCCGAGCACGAACAGCGCGTTGCCGGCGAGATAGTCGAACAGCGTGTCGGTGTGCGCGAAGAAGAGCGGCAGGTAGTACTCGATGCCGGCCGGCGTCACGCCTTCGCGGATGTCCTGATAGAGCGGGCATCGGCGCGGATCGATCGGAAAGCGCTCGCGCAGCGTGTTGCGGAAAGCCTTCGTCGACTCGTCGGTCAGCGGAAACTCGCGCGCGGGCAGCAGGCGCACCGAGTCGACCTTGTTCTCGGAGCGCTGCGTCTCGGGATCGAACGTGCGCATCGAATCGATCTCCTCGTCGAACAGCTCGATGCGATACGGCTCGGCGCTGCCCATCGGAAAGATGTCGATCAATGCGCCGCGCACCGCGAAGTCGCCGGGTTCGCCGACCTGCGGCACGTGCCGATAGCCCGACGTTTCGAGGCGCCGCTGCTCGGCAGCGAGATCGAGTTTCTGGCCGACCGACAAGATGAGCCCCGAGCCCGCGATGTAGCTCTTCGGCGCGAGCCGCTGCATCAGCGTCGCGATCGGCACGACCAGCACGCCGCGCTCGACCGACGGCAGACGGTACAGCGTCGCGATGCGTTGCGAGACGATGTCCGGATGCGGCGCAAACAGATCGTAGGGCAGGGTTTCCCAGTCCGGGAAATGCAGCACGTCGAGATCGCTGCCGCCGAAAACGGCGAGCTCGGCTTCGAGCGCGTGCGCAGCGTGCGTATCGCGCGTGACTGCGACGACAAGGCCCGGATGCGCGCGGCCCGTATCGGCGAGCGCGAGCGCCAGCGCGGAGCCGTGCGGAGCGTTCCAGTAACGGCGCTGCCGGAGCGATGTCGGAAGCGACGGTTTGATGATCGATGTCACGTCAATCGGGTACCAATGGACAGGTTTGCGGTCGTTTCACAAAACGAGTGCAGCGCCGCGGCACCTTCGTGCCGAGCGCAAGGGGCGCCAGTGTACTGACGACCCGATCGTCGAGATAGCAGCCGAGATAGCCAGGGCGCGCTCGCGGCCATAGGTCATGGCCGCTCTTTACCCGGCGTTTACCGGGCGTTCGCGCACGTTGACAGGGGCGATCGGTCAAAATGCAATGTCTTGGGATTCAAGGGAGTGCCGTTGGCATGTCGTGCCGGGTTTTCTTGCGTCGTTGGCTCGCAGCTCCGTGCCTGTTCGCGCTCGCTGCGTGCTCGCGCGACCCGGCGCCGCATGCTCCGCCGCCGGCACCGGTGACGACCATCAAGGCCGTCGCCAAGGACATGCCCGTGCTGGCCAGCGCAGTCGGCAGCGTCGAGCCGATCAACAGCGTTTCGGTGAAATCGCTGATCGACGGCCAGATCCTCGAAGCGCTGGTCAAGGATGGTGACTACGTCAAGGAGAATCAACTCCTGTTCCGCATCGATCCGCGTCCGGCCGAGGCGGCGCTGCATCAGGCCGAAGCGACGCAGAAGAAGGACGAAGCCGCGCTCGAGCAGGCGCGCTCGCAAGTCAAGCGCTACGCCGCGATCGCGGACAAGGGCTACATCTCCGCCGACCAGATGGAGCAGTACCGCACGAATCTCGACGCGGCGGCGGCGCTGGTCAAGGTCGACCAGGCCAACGTCGCGGCGGCGAAGGTCACGCTCGGTTACACGGACATCCATTCGCCGATCGCGGGCCGCATCGGGCGCATCCTGATTCAGCCCGGAAA
>DAISJF010000500.1:0-2039 GCA_036821625.1 Rhodanobacteraceae bacterium | reverse complement strand
GACGGTCGGCGTCTAGACCTGGATCCCGGCTTTCGCCGGGATGACGACCTCGCTGCTACTGGACGGTCGGCGGCTAGAGGTGGTTCCCGGCTTTCGCCGGGACGACGACCTCGCTGCTACTGGACGGTCGGCGGCTCATCCGACAGCGGGGGCTCGGCGTCGATCGCGTCGGCGCCGTTGCCCTCTTCGCCCAGCGCATCCACGCGCACGACGCCGACGAGCTGCTCCTCGGCCGGCAGGCGGATCAGCACGACACCTTGCGTATTGCGCCCGACGCGCGCGACTTCGGCTGCGCGCGTTCGCACGAGCGTGCCGAGGTTCGAGATCAGCATGAGCTCGTGGTTCTCGCCGAGCTGCACGGCGCCGATCAGCGCGCCGTTGCGCTCGGAGCACTGGATCGCGATCACGCCCTGCGTGCCGCGGCCCTTGCGCGGGTACTCGGCGAGCTCCGTGCGCTTGCCGAAACCGCGCTCGGTCGCAGTCAGGATGTCGTCGTCGCCGTCGACGACGATGAGGCTCATCACGTGCTCGCCCGACGCGAGCTTCATGCCGCGCACGCCGGTCGCCGTTCGGCCCATCGAGCGCACCTCGTCCTCGGCGAAACGCACCGCCTTGCCGTTCGAGGCGAAAAGCATGATGTCGCGGCTGCCGTCGGTGATCTGCACGTCGACGAGTGCATCGCCCTCGTCGAGGCCGATCGCGATCTTGCCGCGCTGCAGCTGGTATTCGAACTCCCGCAGCGGCGTCTTCTTGACCGTGCCGTTCCGGGTCGCGAAGAAAACGTAGCGGTCTTCCGTGAACTCGCGCACCGGCTGCACGGCCTGGACCTTTTCGTCGGGTTCGAGCGGCAGCAGATTCACGATCGGCTTGCCGCGCGCGGTCGGGCCGGCATCGGGCAACTGGTGCACCTTGAGCCAGAACACGCGTCCTGCGCTGGTGAAGGTCAGCAGCGTGTCGTGCGTGTTCGCGATCCAGAGCTTCTCGACGAAATCCTCTTCCTTCATCGCGGTCGCCGAACGACCCTTGCCGCCGCGACGCTGCGCGCGGTAGATGCTGACCGGCTGGCGCTTCGCGTAGCCCGCGTGCGAGAGCGTCACGACCACGTCCTCGGGCGCGATCAGATCGAGAATGTCGAGATCTTCCTGGCTCGACTGGATCACCGTGCGACGCGGGTCGCCGTACTGTTCCTTGAGCTCGATCAGCTCGTCGCGGATCACCTTGAGCAGCTTCTCGGGGTCCTCGAGGATCGCGATCAGGCCGCCGATCGTGGTCAGGAGCTCCCTGTATTCGTCGCTCAGTTTTTCCTGTTCGAGGCCGGTCAGGCGATTCAGGCGCATTTCGAGGATCTGCTGCGCCTGGATCTCCGTGAGCTGGTAGCCGTCCGGACGCAGGCCCGCATCGGCGGGCATGTCCTCGGGACGGGACGCCTCGGCGCCGGCGGCGGCCAGCAGCGCGCCGACCAGGCCCGGCTGCCAGCGCCGCGCCAGCATGCGCTCGCGCGCTTCGTCCGCGTTCGGCGAGGCCTTGATCAGCTCGATCATCTCGTCGATGTTGGCCAGGGCCACCGTGAGACCCTCGAGCACGTGCGCACGCGAGCGCGCCTTGCCGAGATCGAAGATCGTGCGCCGCGTGACGACTTCGCGGCGGTGGCGCAGGAACGCATCGAGCATCTCGCGCAGGCCGAGTGTCCTCGGCTGGCCGTCGACCAGCGCGACCATGTTGATGCCGAACGTGACCTGCAGCTGCGTCTGCTGGAACAGGTTGTTGAGCAGCACGTCGCCCGACGTATCGCGCCGGACTTCGATGACGATGCGCAGGCCGTCCTTGTCGGATTCGTCGCGCAGGCCGTCCTGCGTGATGCCTTCGATCTTCTTTTCCTTGACCAGCTCGGCGATCTTCTCGATCAGCCGCGCCTTGTTGACCTGATAGGGAATCTCGGTGACGACGATCGTCTCGCGGCCGTTCTCGTCGCTCTCGATCGTCGTCTTGGCGCGGACGAGGATGCGGCCGCGCCCGGTCTTGTACGCCTCGACGATTCC
>DAISJF010000499.1:0-2045 GCA_036821625.1 Rhodanobacteraceae bacterium | reverse complement strand
TTTGCCGCGACCGCGCCGCCCGCGCAGCTCGGGCTCGCACTTCCCGATCTCGTCTCGCGTCTTTCGGCGTGCACGCAGCTCGCGCTCAAGCCGCTCGCGGAGAACGAGCGCCGCGCGCTGATGCGCGAGCGCGCCGGCGCACGCGGCATCGAGCTCGACGACACCGTGCTCGACTGGCTGTTCGCGCGCGAGAAGCGCGATCTCGCTTCGCTCCTCGGCGTGCTGGATCGCATCGACGCGGCTTCGCTCGCGGCGCAACGGCGCGTGACGGTGCCGTTTTTGCGGAAGCTGCTCGAAGGAGAAGCGTGACTCTTTCCCTCTCCCGCTTGCGGGAGAGGGTAGGGTGAGGGCAGACGGAGTGATGCTCTCCCTTGAGCTTGAGCGCTGAGAGGTCGAACCAAGGGATTCCCTCACCCAGCCCTCTCCCGCAAGCGGGAGAGGGGGAATTGCGGCGCGTGGCGTCAGCTCAATCTCTGATCGGCTTCGCGCATCTGCTCCGGCGTCCCGATATTCATCCAAAACCCGTCGAATCTCTCGCCGCTCAGCTTCTGTTCGCGCATCGCGCGCTGATACAGCGGGAGCAGCTTGAAGTAAGTCGCGGTTTCGCCGGCGACGAATTCGGGACGATAGACGCCGATGCTCGAAAACGTGAGCTTCTCGCCAACGCCTTCCTCGTTGAGCCGTTCGCCATCGAGAAAAAAATCGCCGCGCGGATGGAACGTCGGATTCGGCACCATGACGAGGTGCGCGAGCCCGTCCGGTTCCGCGGGCAGGTCCGCGTAGTCGTAGTCGCTGACGATATCGGCCGCGACGCCGATAAAGGGAGCGTCGCCGAGCAGAGGCAACGCGTGCTTGATGCCGCCGCCGGTTTCGAGCGGTTTCTCGCCTTCGTAGCTGTAGTGAATGCGAACGCCCCAGCGCCCGCCGTCGCCGAGAGCCGCCGGAAACTGCTCGGCGAGGTGTGAAGTGTTGATCACGATCTCGCGCACGCCGATCGCGGCGAGCTTCTCGATGTGATGCTCGATGAGTCGCCTGCCGCCGATGCGCAGCAGCGGCTTCGGCGTCGCATCGGTCACGGGACGCATGCGCTCGCCGCGGCCCGCGGCAAAGATCATTGCGCGGCGGATCATCGCGCGAGCGCCTCGTCGCGCGGTTGCGTGATGTCGCGATCTCCGAGCGCGCGTTCGAGCAGGTCCGCGAGCGGCGCGATTTCCGCATAGCGCCGCGCGACCGTGATCACGTAGCGCCATGTCAGCAGCAGGTCGGCAAGATAGTGCGGCTTGCCGTCGCGATACCAGAGCCGGCAGAAGATGCCGAGCACCTTGATGTGGCGCTGCAGCCCGGCCAGATCGAACCAGCGCCGGAATCGCGCGGCGTCGGCCGACGCATCGACGTGCTGCGCATGCCGCAGATTCGCGCGATAGCCTTCGACCCAGGCTTCGACGCGTTCGGCCTCCCAGGCGATGTAGCAGTCGCGCAGTAGCGAGGCGAGGTCGTACGCGACCGGTCCGATCATCGCGCCCTGGAAATCGATGAGGCCCGGATTGCGCTGGTCGACGACGAGCAGATTGCGGCTGTGGAAGTCGCGGTGCATGAATCGTTGCGGCTGCGCGCGGAGCTCGTTGATCAGCGTGCGGAACGCAAGCTCGATGACGTCCCATTCGTCGCAGTCGATCGGATGACCGAGATGGCGACGCAGGAACCATTCCGGCATGAGCTCGAGCTCGGTCGTCATGAACGCTTCGTCGAAGCGCGGCAGGCCCGCCGGGTCGACGTCGGTCTGCATGCGGAGCAGCGCCTCGAGCGCATCGGCGTAAAGCGTGCCGGCGCTCGTCTCGTCGAGCTCGCCGAGATAGAGGCGCGTGCCAAGATCCTCCATCAGCACGAAGCCCTGATCGCGATCGACGGCCTCGACTGAGGGTGCGTGCAGCCCCGCCTTGCGCAGGGCCGTCAGCAACTGATCCAGATACGGGTCGGAGATATGCTGGCGCGCGGCGATCTGCGCGCTCTGCACCGCGCCGTGGCCATAATGCTCGGCCAGATCG
>DAISJF010000498.1:0-2047 GCA_036821625.1 Rhodanobacteraceae bacterium | reverse complement strand
GGACGGCGCGCGAAGACATCGATGCCGATCTCGCCGCGTTCTACGAGTACTACGCGCTGCACACCGAGCCGTGGGACGGCCCCGCGGGCCTCGTGCTCTGCGATGGCCGCTATGCGGCGTGCGCGCTCGATCGCAACGGCCTGCGCCCGGCGCGCTGGGCGCTGGCGGACGACAATCATCTGATCGTCGGGTCGGAAGCCGGGCTCTGGGACTATCCCGACGCGCGCATCGTCGCCAAGGGCCGGCTCGGTCCGGGCGAGATGATCGCGGTCGATCTCGCCGAGCGGCGCCTGCTCCGTAACGCCGATATCGACGCACTGAACCGCGGCCTTGCGCCGTTCAAGCAGTGGCTGCGCGAGGGCGTGACCTATCTCGAATCGCACATGATCGATCCGGGCCTCGCCGCCGAGCCGTTTCCGCCGGCAACGCTGGCGCGGTTCCAGAAACTGTTCGGCCTCACGCGCGAGGAGCGCGACACCGTGCTCACGACGCTCGCCGAGCTCGGCGTCGAGGCGACCGGCTCGATGGGCGACGACACGCCGGTCGCGCCGCTGGCGCGGACCGCGCGGCCGCTCTACGACTATTTCCGCCAGGCCTTCGCGCAGGTCACGAACCCGCCGATCGATCCGCTGCGCGAGACGCAGGTCATGTCGCTCGTCACGCAGATCGGCGCGGAAGGCAATGTCTTCGAGCTTTCGCCCGCGAACGCGAAGCAGGTGATGCTGACGTCGCCGGTCCTTTCGCAGCGCAAGCTGCGTCAGCTGCTCGCGCTCCCGCAGTTCGCCGGCGCGGCGCAGACGTTCGTCGATCTCTACTATGCCGATGGCGAAGGGCTCGAGTCCGCGCTTCGCCGCATGACCGCCGAGGCAATCGCCGCGGTGCGCGCGGGATCGCGTCTGATCTTCCTGAGCGATCGCTATCCGCCGGAGCACCCCGACAAGCTGCCGGCACATGCGCTGCTCGCGACGGCCGCGATCCATCAGGCGCTGGTCGAGGCGCGCCTGCGCACCGACTGCAATCTCGTCGTCGAGACCGGCACCGCGCGTGATCCGCACCACTTCGCGTGCCTGATCGGTTTCGGCGCGACTGCGGTCTACCCGTATCTCGCGTACCAGACGTTGTTCGACCTCGCGCGGAGCGGTGTGCTCGGCGGCGGCGAAGCCGGCCTGCGCGAGCTCGGCCGCACGTATCGGAAAGGCATCCGCAAGGGTCTGCTCAAGATCATCTCGAAGATGGGCATCTCGACCATCACGGGCTATCGCGGCGCGCAGCTGTTCGAGATCGTCGGCCTCGATCGCGAGATCGTCGATCTCTGCTTCGCCGGAACGCCGGCGCGGATCGGCGGCGCTTGCTTCGTCGATCTCGAGGACGAGCAGCGTGCGCGCACGCAGGCCGCGTTCGACGTCGACGTCCCGCTCGTGCCGGGCGGTCTCCTCAAGTACGTGCACGGCAGCGAGTACCACGCGTACAACCCGGAAGTCGTCGGTGCGCTGCAGCGTGCGGTCGTGACGGGTCAACCGGACGACTATCACGCCTATGCCGATCTCGTCGATCGCCGCGCGCCGGCCGCGCTGCGCGATCTGATCGCGCTACGCGACGACATCGAGGCGATTCCGCTCGACGAAGTCGAACCGGCGGATGCGATCCTGAAGCGCTTCGACTCGGCCGGCATGTCGCTCGGCGCGCTGTCGCCGGAAGCGCACGAGACGCTGGCGCTGGCCATGAACCGGCTCGGCGCGCGTTCGAATTCCGGCGAGGGCGGCGAGGATCCGCTGCGCTACGGCACCGACAAGTCGTCGAAGATCAAGCAGGTCGCCTCGGCGCGCTTCGGGGTCACGCCGGAATATCTCGTCGACGCGGAAGTGCTGCAGATCAAGATCGCGCAGGGCGCGAAGCCGGGCGAGGGCGGTCAGCTGCCCGGGCACAAGGTCAACGCGATGATCGCGCGGCTGCGCTATGCGCGGCCGGGCATCGGCCTCATTTCGCCGCCGCCGCACCACGACATCTATTCGATCGAGGATCTCGCGCAGCTGATCTACGATCTGAA
>DAISJF010000497.1:0-2057 GCA_036821625.1 Rhodanobacteraceae bacterium | reverse complement strand
ACGCGGAACTGATTCGCCGCACGCGCCCGCCGTGCCGATGCGCCGCCGTTACCGCCGTCCATCGTCGGCACCTCGGGCGCATTCAAGAAAGTCCGTGTCGAGCAAGGCTCTCCCTGCTCGATGCATAGCAGTGTCGTCGCACATCTGTCCCTCGAACAATCGACCGGTCAGAATGTGTTACGGAATTCGGCGGTCCGGTCCGCCAGCGACAGCGGCCGTCGACGCACGGCGATGGAGGCCGTTCAGCTGGAAATGGTCGATCCGGGCTGGCGACGTGCGCGTATGTGATCGATGAGGGCCTTCGTCGCGGCATCGAGCGTCGCGAGCTCCATTTCGCCCGCCAGCACCGGCTGGATCATCTGCGCAAGGCTCTTGCCGAGCTCGACGCCCCACTGGTCGAACGCGTTGATGCCCCACAGCATCGACTGCACGAACACCTTGTGCTCATACAGGGCGAGCAAAGCGCCGAGACTCTGGGGCGTCAGGGCGTCGAGCAGGAGGGTCGTGCTCGGACGATCTCCCGGAAACGTGCGCTGGGCCGCCAGGGCCATGCGATCGGATGCGTTGCCGGCGGGCGACTCCGCCAGCGCCGCTTCGCGCGGCTTGCCCATCGCGAGCGCGGCGCCCTGCGCCACAAGGTTCGCCAGCAGCGCATCGTGGTTCGCGCGGAGCGCATGCGCGGGACGGATCACGCCGACGAAATCGACGGGGACGACATCGGTGCCCTGGTGCAGCGCCTGGAAGAACGCGTGCTGTGCGTTGCTGCCGACGTTGCCCCAGATCACCGGAACGGTCGCCTGAGCGACCGCCGCGCCATCCGGCGTGACCGATTTGCCGAGGCTTTCCATCTCGAGCTGCTGCAGATAGGCCGGCAGCTCGGCGAGGTCATCGTGATACGGCACGACGGCCGCACTCGCGAAGCCGAGGCCATTGCGGTTCCAGACGCCGGCGAGCGCGAGCAGGACCGGCAGGTTTTCGTGCCATGGCATGCTGCGGAAGTGATCGTCGATCTCGGCTGCGCCGCGCAGGAACGCCTGGAACGCGGACATGCCGATGGCGAGCGCAACCACGAGGCCGACCGCCGACCAGACCGAATAGCGACCGCCGACGAAGTCCCACATCGGCAGCACGCGTTCCGGCGCAATGCCGAAGGCCCGGGCCGCGTCGACGTTGGCGCTGACGGCGATGAAATGACGATCCGCCGCGGCGTGATCCCCGGCATACGCCTCGCGCAGCCACTCGCGGAGCACATTGCCGTTGAGCAGCGTTTCCTGCGTCGTGAAACTCTTCGACACGAGCAGCACGAGCGTGCGGCGCGGATCGAGCCGGCGCATCAGCGCGGCCGTGCGATGGCCGTCGACGTTCGCGAGAAAATGGCAGCGGACCTTGCCCGCATCGAATTCGCGCAGCGCTTCGACGGCGAGCCGCGGACCAAGGTCCGAGCCGCCGATGCCGATATTCACGACGTCGGTGATCCCGCGCGGAAGCCCGAGACTGCCTTCGCCTTCGTGGACCGCGCCGACGATCGCGCCGATGCGCTCGTGTGTCGCCGCGATTTCGTCGAGCACGCTGCGCGGTGCCAGGATCGGCAGGCGCGACGCGGAGGCGCGCAGCGCGGTGTGCAGCGCGGGGCGGTTTTCCGAGCGGTTGATCGCAGAGCCGCGAAACATCGCATCGCGCGCGGAGCTCCAGCCCGATTCCTCGGCGATCGCGCCGAGCGTTGCGAGCGCCGCATCGTCGAGCTTCTGCCGCGAGAGATCGACGAAGAGCGCACCGGCCCGGTGCGCGTAGCGCTCGAAGCGTCCGGGCTCGGCGATGAGATCACGCAGAGGGCGCGAGCGAAGGCGCGTCGCATCGGCCGCAAGGCGCGTGAGCTGGGATTCGCGCATGGACGCTCCGTCGTGTGCGGAACGGCAATCTTACGCGGCGCGCGCGAAACTCAGTACTGCGCGTCCCACGGGACGAATTACGCGGCCTGCTTCGGAATCGTCCGATTCGTGTGCGTCAGCTTGTTGTGGCGATCGACGTAGACGAGCTGCGGCTTGTGCAACTCCGCT
>DAISJF010000496.1:0-2060 GCA_036821625.1 Rhodanobacteraceae bacterium | reverse complement strand
CACCGGCGCCGGCCGCCGCGCCCAAAAACGCGCCTGCCAGGAAGTCCGCGGCGCAAAAGAAGACGGCACGCAGGAAAACCGCCGCGAAGAAGAAGACTGCGAGCCGCAAGCCGGACGCATCGTGATGCGAACGGCGCGTGGCCCGTGCGCTCGTGAGGAATGGCGTTCGTGGATGCCTCGCTGAGCGAAGTCGTGGCCGCGCTGCGCCGCGGCGGTGTGGTCGCGTATCCGACGGAGGCGGTCTACGGGCTCGGCTGCGATCCGCAGAATCGAGTCGCGTGCGAGCGGCTGTTCGCGATCAAGCGGCGCCCGCCGTCGCAGGGCGTGCTGCTGATCGGTGCGGAGCTCGCTCAACTGGAACGCTACATCGACCTCGCCGCCGTACCCGCTCCGGCAATGGCGCGCGCGGCGGCGACCTGGCCGGGCCCGCATACCTGGATCTTCCCGCGCGCGCCGGACGCGCCCGCGTGGCTTGCGCGCGAGCAGGCCGGAATTGCCGTACGCGTCACCGCACGCGCACCCGCTCGCGGCCGGGCTCTGCCGCGCGTTCGGCGGCGCGCTCGTCTCGACCAGCGCGAACCGCCACGGCGAGCCGCCGGCACGGACTTCGGCGGACGTCGCGGCTGAGTTCGGCGGCGAGGTTGACGCGATCCTGAATGGCGACGTGGGGGGACTTGAGCGCCCGACGCCGATCCGCGACGCTATCAGCGGGGTCATCGTGCGTTCCTGATCTGAGTTGCAAAGGCAGGTTGTCGAAGCGTTCTACGCGAGGGAGTGGGGAACTTGTCCGCAGTCGTCGAACGCGCAGCGAATGCGCGGCCGCTGGTCAGCATCGCGCAGCCCGATCGGGCGTTCGCATGGCTTGACGGCCGGCCGCTGACGGTCGCGAGATTCCTCGCCGATGTCCACGCGGCCGCTGCCGCGCTTCCGGCGGCGTGTTACGCGGTCAACCTGTGCGAGGATCGCTACGCGTTCCTGGTCGGATTCTGCGCCGTCGCAACCCGCGGCCAGACGAATCTGCTTCCGCCGTCGCGTGCCCCGGCCGCGATAGAGGAAGTCCTGGCCGGCCATCCGGGCAGCTACGTGCTCGGCGACGAGCCGCGCGATGGTCTTTCCGCGCATTACGTGCCGCTGCGCGTCGACGGCGCGGACCCGCGCGGCGAGCTCGCCGTTCCCGGGATCGACGCGGAGCAGATCGTTGCGATCGGCTTCACGTCGGGCAGTACGGGACACCCGAAGGCGAATCCCAAGACCTGGGCGACGGTGCGCGCGAGCACGGCGCAGAACGCGCGCACGCTCTCCGACGCGCTGGGCCTCGGCGCGGGCGATCTCGCCCACATCGTCGCGACCGTGCCGCCGCAGCACATGTACGGGCTCGAGCTTTCGGTTTTGCTGCCGCTCCTCGGACCGTTCGCGGTGCATGCCGGGCGGCCGTTCTTTCCCGCCGACGTCGCCGCGGCGCTCGCCGGAGTGCCGGCGCCGCGCCTGCTCGTAACCACGCCGATTCATTTGCAGGCGCTGCTGCGTGACATCGCCGAGCTGCCCGCGGTCGCCGCGATCACGTCGGCGACCGCGCCGTTGTCGCGCGAGCTCGCCGCCGAAGCCGAGGCGCGCTACGGAGCACCGGTCGTCGAGCTGTTCGGTTCGACCGAGACCTGTGTGATCGCGCACCGGCGCACCACGCGCGAGCGCGCATGGCATCTCTATCCCGACGTCGTGCTGCGCCCGCAACCCGACGGCACGCTGGTCGATGCGCCGTACTTCGGTCAGCCCGTGCTGCTGCAGGACGTCGTCGAGATCCTGCCCGATCACGCTTTCCACCTCTGCGGAAGAAACGCCGACCTGGTCGAGATCGCCGGCAAGCGCGCGTCGCTCGCGGACCTCACGCGGCGCCTGCTCGCGCTGCGCGGCGTGACCGACGCCGTCGCGCTGCAGCTCGAGGAAGAGGACGGCGCGGGCGTACGCCGTATCGCGGCGCTCGTCGTCGCGCCCGGCCGCTGCGAATCCGCGCTCCTCGATGAGCTTCGCCACGCCGTCGATCCTGTTTTCCTGCCGCGGCC
>DAISJF010000495.1:0-2066 GCA_036821625.1 Rhodanobacteraceae bacterium | reverse complement strand
CGGTCGAGCCGAGCGCGATCGTGCGCACGACGCCGTCGCCGAGCTGCTGCTGCACCTCGAGCGTGATCGGACTGTTCTTGACCTTGAGCGCGTCGTACACCTTCGGCACGGACTCGCGCGGGAACTCGACGTCGACGACGGCGCCGATGATCTGGACTACTTTGCCCTGGCTCATTTTTGTTTCCTCGAAACTCGAATCTGCGTGCCTGCGACTTAGCCGGCAAGGCCGAGCTGCTTGCGAATCAAGCGGCACAGCGTTTCTTTGATCTCGCCATGTCGCGGTATGGGTGCCTGCCGACCATTGGCAGGGTTCAAGTACAGGTCGTGCCGCGATCCGTGTCTCAGCAGCACACAACCTTGTGCCGCGAGCTCGCGAATCAGGGCCCGACGATTCATCGGATGTCGAGCAGTACCGGCTTCGCCTTGGCCGATGCCGGCGGCGGGTCCATCGGTCCGCTCGACATCACGAGGTGATAAGCGTCCTCGATATTGCGTTCCAGTTCGTCCAGGGTTTCGCCCTGGCTGAACACGCCCGGAACTTCCTTGAGCCGTCCGACGAACCAGCCGTCATCCTGCCAATACTCGAGCGTGAACTGATGTTTCATGAATTCGTCCCTCAAACTGCTGCCGCACCGCCCACGATCTCCGAAATCTCCTGCGTGATCGCGGCCTGGCGCGCCTTGTTGTAGATCAGCGTCAGCGAGTCGATCGCCTTGGTCGCGTTGTCCGAAGCGCTCTTCATCGCCACCATACGTGCCGCGTGCTCGCTGGCGAGATTCTCGAGCGTCGCCTGATAGACCAGCGACTCGGCGTAGCGCGTGAGCACGTGCTCCATCACGGTTTCCGGATCCGGTTCGTACAGGTAATCCCAGTTGTGTGCGCTCGCGAACTGATCGGCCGGCGGCAGCGGCAGCAGCTGATCGATCGACGGCTTCTGCGTCATCGTGTTGACGAAGCCGTTATAGGCGAGATTGAGCCGATCGATGCGTCCTGCGCTGTACGCGTCGAGCATGACCTTGATCACGCCGATCAGGTGCGCGATCTGCGGCTTCTCGCCGAGATGCGTCACGCTGCCGACGAGATTGACCTTGAGGCGCCGGAAGAACGCGTTGGCCTTGCTGCCGATCGCCACGACATCGACCTCGACGCCCTTGCCCTGCCACTCGCGCACGTCGGCGAGCAGCCGCCGGAACAGGTTCGCGTTGAGGCCGCCGCAGAGGCCGCGATCGGTCGAGACCACGATGTAGCCGACCCGCTTGACGCTCTCGCGCGTGACCATGAACGGATGCTTGTATTCGGCCGTCGCATGCGCGATGTGGCCGATCACCTGACGCATCGCGCGCGAGTACGGGCGCGATGCGCGCATGAGATCCTGCGCTTTGCGGATCTTCGAGGCCGAGACCATCTCGAGCGCGCGCGTGACTTTGCGCGTGTTGGCCACGCTCTTGATCTTGGTCCTGATTTCTCTGGCGCCTGCCATGCTTCAATCCATCGCGTTCGGTAGCCGGAAACCGGTAGCCGGTAGCCGGAAAAACCCCCAATTCGTGCCGGACTGCTCACCGGCTGACGGTTACCGGTTCCCGGCTACCGTCTTTTCGTTCACCAGCTCCCCGTCTTCTTGAACTCCTCGATGCCCTTCTTGAACTCGGCCTCGATATCGTTGTTCCAGTCGGCGGTGTCGTTGATCTTCTTGACGAGATCGCCGTAGTTGTTCGCGAAGTGCGCATGCAGCGCCTTCTCGAACGGCAGGATCTGCGCGACCGGCAAATCGTCGAGGTAGCCTTTCTCGGCCGCGTACAGCGACAGCGCGAGCTCGGTGATCGAGAGCGGCGCGTACTGGCTCTGCTTCATGAGCTCGGTCACGCGCGTGCCACGGTCGAGCTGTGCGCGCGTCGCCGCGTCGAGGTCGGACGCGAACTGCGAAAACGCCGCGAGCTCGCGATACTGAGCGAGCGCGAGCTTCACGCCGCCGGAAAGCTTCTTGACGATCTTGGTCTGCGCGGCGCCGCCGACGCGCGACACCGAGATGCCGGCGTTCACGGCCGGGCGGATGCCGGCGTTGAACA
>DAISJF010000494.1:0-2073 GCA_036821625.1 Rhodanobacteraceae bacterium | reverse complement strand
GATGCCAACGGACGCGTGCATTTTCTTCTTCGACTGCCCCAGCTGCGGCGCGCTTTTGCGTCCGAAGCCCGGCGACTGCTGCGTGTTCTGTTCGTACGGGACAGTGCCTTGTCCACCCGTTCAACAGGCGAAAGCGTGTTGCGCGCGTGGGAAAGTGCGCGATGCCTAGCGGCGGCGTTCGCCGAAAGCGAGGTGAGTTGCGAGTCGCGAACCCGGTGTTGGTGCCGAAGGTGGGAATCGAACCCACACTGTGTTGCCACAACTGGATTTTGAGTCCAGCGCGTCTACCAATTCCGCCACTTCGGCTGATGCGGCTCGGTCCGCGCGATGAAACGCGCGGACCGATGGGGAATGCAAAGTATAAGTCAGACGGCGACTAGTGCGTGCGGTCCAGCGAAAGCTGGCGACGGTCGCGTGCGTACCAGCCGTCGCTGGTCGGCTGGAATACCGAACATGCCGTCATCGCGCCGCGGTAGATGTGCAGCGAGACCGCGATCGCGTCCTCGCTCGGGTTCAGGATCGTGTGATATTCGTGCGGCGGGATCAGGCTGCCGGCCGATCCGGGTCCGGCGTTCATCGTGCCGCGCGGCTCGAAGCGGTAGCGACCGTCGCGCTGCTCGACGAGCTCGTACGGCGTGATCTCGAGCGTGCCGGCCCAGACGCCTTCGACGCACCACATGCCTTCGTGGTCGTGGATCGGCGTGCCCTGGCCCGGACCCCAGGTCATCGCGACGACGCTGTAGCCGAGGTCCTCGCTGCGATAAAGCTCGCGGCGCGCATAGTGGTCGCTGACGCGCTCGAACACGCAGTCGGGCAGGCACACGTCGCTGTCGCGCATGAGACAGCAGAGCGACTTGCGCAGCGCCTCCGTGATCGCGGTCTGCTCGCGCTGGCTGACGGCGGCGTCCAGCGCGTCGACGAGACGGCGGCAGCCGGGGAAATCGAGCGTCAGCATGTTCGCGTGATTCGTCCAGAAGAAGAGGCGCCGGATCCCGGCCTGCGCCATTTTACAGGGTGGCCAGCAGGCGCGCGATGGGCGGGCCGAACCGCGGGATGTCGACCAGGAACGAATCGTGGCCCTGCGGGCTGTCCAGCGCGACGAACTCGACCTCGGCGCCGCCGGCCCGGAAGCCGTCGGCGATCTGCTCCTGCTGCGGCAGCGGGAACAGGATGTCGGTCGTGACGCCGATCACAAGAGCACGCTCGAGACGAATGCCGGCGAGCGCGGCCGCGAAGTCGCCGTCGGCGTACTCGCCGATGTCGAACCAGTCGCTCGCGCGCGAGAGGTACAGATAGCTGTTCGGATCGAAGCTGCGCACGAAGCGCCGTGCATGGCCGGCGAGATACGACTCGATCTGGAACTCGACCGCAAACGGGTCCTCCTCGCGCTCGTCCGCTTCGAGGCGGATGCGCGCGAAGCGGCCCACCCATTCCATCGCCGAGCGATACGTGATGACGCCGAGCTTGCGTGCGATCGACATGCCCGCTTCGGGGTAGTGCGCGTCGTCGTAGTGGCCCTGTTTCCAGTTCGGGTCGAGCCGGATCGCCTCGCGTTGCAGGGAACGGATCGCGATCGCGAACGGCTGCGCCTGCGGCGCGGTCGAGATGCTGACGTGCGTGCGCACCGAGCCCGGATGCTGGGCGAGATAGGCGAGTCCGCTCATGCCGCCCATCGAATTGCCGATCAGGCACGCGAGCTTTGGAATGCCGAGCCCGCGCACGAGCTCGTAGCTCGCGTTGGCGACGTCGTCGAGCGTGAGGTCCGGGAAATCGAGACGGTAGGGCTCGCCGGTCGCCGGGTTGGTCGAGGCCGGGCCGGTCGAACCCTTGCACGAACCGAGCGTATTGGCGCAGATCACGTACCAGCGGTTCGTGTCGACGTATTTGCCGGGTCCGATCATGTCCTCCCACCATCCGGGCGACGGATCTTCCGCGTTGGACGCGGCGTGCGCGCTGGGTGAGAGGCCGGTCAGAATGAAAACCGCATTGCCGCGGTCCACGTCGAGCGTGCCCCAGGTCTCGTACGCGAGGGTGGCGCCGATGATCTTGCCGCCGCGCTTCATCGCGAACGGC
>DAISJF010000493.1:0-2075 GCA_036821625.1 Rhodanobacteraceae bacterium | reverse complement strand
GATTGCGGCGTGAGGCCGAGATGCGCGCAGACCGGCACGTCGCGCTCGCTCAGCGCCCGGATCACCTCGCTCGCCCAGCCCGAGCCTTCGATCTTCACCATTGCGGCGCCGCCCTCGCCGATCATTCGGCGCGCGTTCGCGAGCGCGGTGGCCGGATCGCGCGCGCTCAGGAACGGCATGTCGGCGATCAGCCAGGCGCGACGGACGCCGCGCGCCGCGCACGCGGTGTGATAGACGATCTGATCGACCGTCACCGGCAGCGTGGTGGCGTGACCCTGCACGACGCTGCCGAGCGAATCGCCGACGAGCACGATGTCGATGCCCGCCGCGTCGGCCGCCGCGGCGAAGCTCGCGTCGTACGCGGTCACGACGACGATCCTGTCGCCGCGCCGTTTCATTTCGCGCAGCTCGGGAAGCGTGACCGGCGGTCCGGCGTTTGGGGAAGGAGGCATGGGTCGCTTCCGCGCGGAAAGGTCGATTATTCCGCGCCGACAGGCTTGCGCTCAAGGCGCGCCGGTCGTGTCCGCGATCGGCGCGCACCCGCGCGCGCCGAGGCGCGCGAGCAGGTCGCCGACCCGGCCCTGGCCGGGAACGATCCGGTCGGCATCCAGATCGGCGAGCGGCAGCAGCACGAACGCGCGCTCGCCGATATGCCGATGCGGGATATGCAGATCCGCCTCGTCGACGATGCGATCGTCGTAGAGCAGGATGTCGAGATCGATGCGGCGCGGCCCCCAGTGCGTGCCGTCGCGAAAGCGGCCGGCCGCGCGCTCGATGTCGAGCAACGCATCGAGGAGCTCGCGCGGTGTGAGCTGCGTGCGAACGAGCGCGGCCGCGTTGACGAACTCGGGCTGTGCGAGGTTGCCCCATGGCGGCGTGCGGAACAGCCGCGACACGCGGATCAGCCGGGTTCGCGGCAGCCGCGCCAGCGCGTCGAATGCGCGGCGGACCTGCTGCTCGGGATCGTCGAGATTGCTGCCGAGCCCGATGTACGCGAGGCTCTCGTCCACGCGCGCTACTCGCCCGGGCTGCCGCCCTCGGTCGGCGATGCGGCCTTGCGCCGACGACGCCGCGGGCGTTTGCGTTTGGGTGCCGGCTCCGGCGTGCCGTCGATCGCAAGCGGCGGCGGCGGTACGAACAGTTGCGAGAGCGCCTGATGATCCATCTGCTGGGCCGCCGTCCACCACTCGGCAAGCTCGGCCAGCGCCGGCGATTCCGAGCTGCGCAGCAGGAGGAAATCGTAGGCCGCCCGAAAGCGCGGATGCGCGAGCAGGCGAAACACGCGCTTCTTGATGCGCTGGTCGAAGCGCGGCTGCAGCACCCAGATCTCCTCGATGCTGCCGGAGAAGCGGCGCGGAATCGCGACCCGCTGCGCCTGCTCGCTCATGATGCGATCGGCGGCCGAAGCCCACGCGGTCACGGGTTCGGTGCCGGCAGCGATGAGCGCTTCTGCCTCGGCGCGCACGGGCTCCCAGAGCAGCGCGGCGAACAGGAAGGCCGGCGTCACCGGCTTGTCCGCGCGCACGCGCTCATCAGTGCTCGCGAGCGTGCGCTCGAGCAGCACGCGGAATCGATCCGCGTGTTCCGATTTCAACGAGCGCGCCGTCGCCGGAAACACGTGTTCGATGAGACCGTGCGTCAGCAGTGCATGAAAGCTCGCCAGGCCGTATCCGGAAAGGAACAGCTTCAGCGATTCGTCGAACAGGCGCGCCGGCGGCGCTTCGGCCAGCAGCGGACCCAGCCGCGCGAACGGCGCCGCGGTTTCGGGCGCGATCGTGAAATCGAGCTTGGCGGCAAGGCGCGCGGCGCGCAGCATGCGCACCGGGTCTTCGCGGTAGCGCGCATCCGGGTCGCCGATCAGGCGCAGCGTATGCTGCTCGAGATCGCGCATGCCGCCGACATAGTCGCGCACGCTGAAGTCGGCGATGTCGTAGTACAGCGCGTTGACGGTGAAATCGCGACGCAGCGCGTCTTCTTCGATCGTTCCGTACACGTTGTCGCGCACGATCCGTCCATCGACCAGATGGCGATCGCCGGTGCCGTCGTCGCCCGTGCCGCGGAACGTCGCGACTTCG
>DAISJF010000492.1:0-2083 GCA_036821625.1 Rhodanobacteraceae bacterium | reverse complement strand
ATCGTTGCGCAGCGCGTCGGCGAGCCCGCGACTCAACGCGGCGAGGCGCTCGGGCGGCGCACCTTCGATCGCAAGCAACAGGAGTCGCGTGCCGGGACCTTCGCCGATCTGATCCATCAGGAGCTTCTGGTCCGCGGTCACGGGCGGCGGCATGAAGCTGCGCAGGTCCGTGCCGATGCGCAGCGTGCGGATCGCCGCGACGCCGAGCACGACCAGCGCAACGACCCAGATCGCGACGCCGAGCCAGCGGCTGAGCTCAGCGCGCATCGGCGATCACGGCGGCGTCAGGCCGCGGCATAACGCGTCGATCATCGGCGGCGTCGGCCGCGTCGGCAGTTTCGCATCCGCGAGCGACTCGACGAGCAGCACGCTGACGTCGCCGTCGGCTTCGAGCGTGCGGAAGCAGCGCGCGGATTTTCCGGCGCCGTCGACCTCGATCGCGGTCACGCGCCGGGCCAGTCGATCGTCGCGCGGCGTGAGCTTGAGGCGCCATGCGCTCGCGCCGCCGGTGACGCCGACACGGAAGTCGCGAGCCAGACCTTGCACGTCGCCGCCGAGCAGCGCGGCAAAGCCGCGCAGGAATCCTTCGAGCTCCGGCGCCTGGCTCAGCGAGAACTTGCGCGCAGGCGTGTCACCGCGCTGCACCGAAGCCTCGCCGTCGTCGATCGTCATGCGTTCGTGATACGGCGCATCGACGATTCGCGCGAGTCGGCCGGGGCCGTCGTACTCGAGCTCGCCGTGCAGGATCAGCGGCCGGTCGAGCAGTCCCGAGAAGCGCACTTCGCTGAATCGCGTGCGCGCCGGGACCTCGCGCTGGAGTCCGGCCACGAGAGCCTGCGCGTCGGGCGTCGGATTTGGGCTCTCAGGCGCCGCGCGAGACGGGGTCGGCCAGATCGCGCTCGCCCATGCCAGCGCGATCGACGGCGCGATTGCGGCCAACACCCTCGAGATTCCAGAAATCATGCCAGTTGAACCAGTTGTAGGGATCTTGCCGTACGTAATGCTCCAGGCGCGCGGCGTAGCGTTGCGCCGCCGCGCGCAATGCAACCATGCGTTCGTGGCGCGGCAACACGAGCTCATCGGCGAACGCCTCGAAATAGAGATCGTAGCGATTGCCGCCGCGGTACATGCCCAAGCACAACACGACCGGAACCTTGAGCAGCGCGCCGAGCAGGAACGGCGCGGCCGGAAACGGCGCCGGCGCACCCATGAAATCGGCCACGACGGTCGCCTCGTTCGCGCGCGCTCGATCGGCGAGCAGCGTCACGAGCGCGCCTTCGCGCAATGCCTCGCTGAGCGCGAGCACGATGTCCGTGGCGGGCCGCGACGCGTCGATCACGTTCTCGGCAACGGCGGGATTCAGCGCGTGCAGGATGCGCGTCAGCGCCGGCGTCTTCTGCGTGTCCAGCAGCGCGCACACCTTCACGTCGGGCCGCTCGTCGGCGAGCACGCGCAGCGCCTCGAAGCTGCCGACGTGGGCGCTCAGCAGAAGGAGGCCGCGATCGGGCCGCATGCGCGAACGAAGCTCGTCGAGACCGTGCACCTTCACGTCGAACCGCGAATAGCGATCGGACAGCAGAAACACGCGGTCGAGGATCGTCGATGCGAAGCGGTGGATGTGGCGCATCACCTGCCAGGCCGTCGCCTTGCGGCCAAATGCGCGCTCGAGAAATGCATACGACACCTGGCGCTCGTAGCGCCGGCGCAGAAAGAAATACAGCGTGATCGGATACAAGAGGAGCCGCGCCGCGCTGCGTCCGCAGATGAGGCCGGCCTTCATGATCAGCCAGATCGCGAGCCAGCCGCCGCCTTCGGGACGCTCGCTCCAGTGCTCGTCCTTCATGCGAGCTCGCCTTCGCCGCGCAGGATCGGCGCGCCGTCGCGGTCGATGCGGAAGCTCACGTGCGCGCCGTTGCGCACGATCCGGAGCTCGGCGTCCTGCTCGGGCTTGAGCGGCGCGAGGAACTTGACCGCGCCGATGCGTGCGAGCCGGCCGCCGTCGCGCTCGATCGCGGCCGCGATGCGATCGAGCAATACGACGCCGGGCACGATCGGATTGCCCGGAAAGTGGCCGGGCAGCGCC
>DAISJF010000491.1:0-2087 GCA_036821625.1 Rhodanobacteraceae bacterium | reverse complement strand
GCATCGTGCTGCTGATCGGCATCGTCAAGAAGAACGCGATCATGATGATCGACTTTGCGCTCGTCGCCGAGCGCCAGCAGGGCCTCGCGCCGATCGATGCGATCCGCCAGGCATGCCTGGTGCGGTTCCGCCCGATCATGATGACTTCGATGGTCGCGATCTTCGGCGCGCTGCCGCTTGCGATCGGCTTCGGCACCGGCGCCGAGCTGCGCCAGCCGCTCGGCATCGCGATGATCGGCGGCCTGCTCGTGTCGCAGAGCCTGACGCTGCTGTCGACACCGGCGATCTATCTGATCTTCTCGCGCTGGGCCGCGCGCTGGCGCGAACGCAGGGCGAACCGTCGCGCGCGGCTGCAGGCGCGCGCGACGTAAACGCGACCGGCGCCGTCCGGCGCCGGCCCGTCACAACGGCACGACGCCGCGCGACGCCAGCGCCGCGCGCAGCGGATCGAGCAACGCGCCGTAGCGCGCCGCGACGCCGGCGCCCGCGCGCAACGGTGCGCGCACCTGCGCTGCGCTGGCCGTACGCACCTCGCGTTCCGCTTCGTGGAATCGAAGACATGCGGGATCGAACGCGAGACCGCAGGCAGCGAGCAGCCGGCGCGTGGCCGCCTCGGGGTCCGCGAGCAGATCCTCGTACCGGTGCGGGTGGATCCATTGCGGATGCCGTCGACGCCACTCGGCCATCGTGCGCGCGCAATCGCCGAAGAACGTCGCGAGCTCGGCGAAGTCGTAGCTGTAGAGCTGATCGCTGGCGAAATTGTGCTTGTAGCAGCTCCACGCCGTTTCCATCGGATCGCGCAGGCAATGCACGATCCGCGCACCCGGAAGCATCCGGCGAATCGCTCCGAGCGTTTGCCAGTTCGTCAGCGTCTTGTCCGTGAACAGCGTTGCGTCGCCGCGCACGGGTTCGATGCGCGCGCGATATTCGTCGCCGAGGCGGGCCCAGTCGGAATCCAGGGCCTGCGCTGCCCAGTGCGGAAAGCGCGTGCCGCGTCGCGAGGATTCGCGCTGCAGGACCTCGGCAACGAACCCGGTCTCGCCGCCCGCAGCCGCGTTCGGATGCGCGGCGATGATCTGCTCGGCGAGCGTCGAGCCCGAGCGCGGCATGCCGACCAGGAACGCCACGCCGCTGCCGCGCGCGGCAGCATCGGGCAACGTATCCGGAAACGCGGCGAGTATGTCGTCGACGAGCGCGCTCACGGCTTTTGCGTCCCAGCGCAGCGTCGCGCGCTTCGCCGCGTTCGCGGCGCGGAGGACTTCGAACGCGTGCTCATAGTCGCCTGCCGCCTCGAGCGCGCTCGCGTAGGCGAATCCGACGTCGATGCGTTGCGCCGGAGTCAGCGCCGCGTCGGCATGAAGGCGCTGCAGGCCCTCGAGATCGCCGGCGTCGACGCGCAACGATTTCAGATTGACGAGCGCGATCCAGGCCGGTACCGAGTCGGACTGCTCACGCAGCACGTGGCGTAGCTCCGCTTCCGCCTCGCTGATCCGGCCGAGCGTCTTCGCCGCCTCCGCGCGCAGGATGCGCGCCGCGCGATGACGTGGATCGAGCTCGAGCGCCGCGCTCAGCGCAGCGTAGGCACCGGCCGCGTCGCGACGCAGATCGAGCGCGCGTCCGAGATTGAACCAGGCGTCGATCTGCGTCGGATCGAGCTCCGTCGCGCGCCGGAATGCGTGCAACGCCGCGTCGATGTCGCCGTGTTGCGCGAGCGCGGCGCCGAGATTGCCCGTGATCAGGCTGTCCTGCGGCCAGTGCGCCGCGGCCTCGCGAAACAGCGCGATGGCATTCGCGTGGCGTCCCTGGAAGTGTTCGGCGAGACCGCGCAGCCGCAGCAGTTCGGGATGCGTCGGCGATTCCGCGATCGCGGAGTCGAGCAGCGGTGCCGCCTGTGCGCCATCGCCACGCGCAAGCCACGCCTGACCCGTCCGCGCGAGGTCCCGCGCGCGCGGCGACAAGCCATGCAAGCGATCGGACGTGTCATTGGATCGCGGTCCGGACATCGCGGAAGTCTACGCGCGGATTGCGCCGTGCGGCCAAGCTCCGGGCTTCGGAGACGGATGTGCGCGATCCGCCCCTATCGCGCG
>DAISJF010000490.1:0-2091 GCA_036821625.1 Rhodanobacteraceae bacterium | reverse complement strand
GCCGTCGCCGGCGAAGCGGAGAACGAAGACGATGCGTTGCGCCTCGCCGCGTTGATGCGCACGCTGAATTTCCTCTCGAAGCCGACCATCGCGCGCGTCAACGGATCCGCGTACGGCGGCGGCGTGGGCCTCGTCGCGTGCTGCGACCTTGCGATCGGCGTCGACGCCGCGAAATTCTCGTTGAGCGAAGTCAAGCTCGGGTTGGTGCCCGCGGTGATCTCGCCGTACGTGATCGCGGCGATCGGCCTGCGCCAGGCGCGGCGCTTGTTCGTCAGCGGCGAAGTGTTCGATGCGCTGACCGCAGGACGCATCGGCCTCCTGCACGAGTGCGTCGCCGCCGATCAGCTCGATGCGGCGGTCGAACGCGCGGTGCACTTCCTCGGCAAGGGCGGCCCGCTGGCGCAGGGCGAAGCCAAGCAGCTCGCGCTGCGCGTCGCCGGCATCACGCGTGCGTCCGCCGAGCGCATCGATATCGAAAACGCGCGATTGATCGCGCACCTGCGTGTTTCCGCGGAAGGACAGCACGGTCTCGCCGCATTTCTCGAAAAACGTGCGCCCGACTGGGCAGCGGAGTGATTGCATGTTCGACCACATCGGCCTCACGGTATCGGACCCTCGACAAAGCCGCGCGTTCTACGCCAAGGCACTCGCGCCACTCGGTTACGCGCCGGTGATGGACCTGACCCGCGAAGGGACCGGCGGCTACGAAGGCACCGGCTTCGGCACGGAAGGACGTCCGACGTTCTGGATCGGCGAGGGCCAGACACGGAGCGGTCCGACACACGTGGCGTTCACCGCCGCCTCGCGCGCCGACGTCGATCGCTTCTACGCAGCCGCGATGGCCGCCGGCGGACGCGACAACGGCGCGCCGGGGCCGCGACCGCACTACCACGCGAACTACTACGGCGCCTTCGTGCGCGACCCGGACGGCAACAACATCGAAGCGGTCTGCCACGCCGCGCACTGAGTCGGCGCCCGTGCATCACGTGTCGCTCGCCGAGAATTGCATCAGCTCCGGAACATGCGGCGCATACGCGCGCCAGCGGCCGATCGAGCGCGTGTAGATCGCCTGTCGCACCTGCCAAAGGCTCGACGTGCTGATCGTCGCCGGCTCGCGCGCGACCGCGCCGGGATCGAATCGGGAAAGCTCGAGCCAGTCGCCGAGCTCGCCGAGGCAGCGCGCGGAGTCGGTCACCAGTTCCTCGTAACGGAGGGTGCGCATCGCCACCGCGCCCTTTTTCTGCGCGCTCGCCGTCAGCCGCGAACAACCCTGCATTACCGCGGCGATATCCGTGAAGTCGTACGCGAAGGCCTCTTCGGGACCCGCGAAATATTGCATCCAGATCGACAGCGCCGTGTCCCGCTCGTTGCGCTCGCAGACGATCACGCGCGCGTTCGGAAACAGCGTCGCGATCAGATCCAGATGCATGAAGTTGAGCGGCTGCTTGTCGACGTAGAAGCGCGCGGGCGCATCGTCCTGGCGAAGCTGCGCGAGATACGTCGCCGCGGCCTTTTCCAGCATCGCCGGCGTCGGCTTGCCGGCCGACGCGAGCTGACGCGCGAGGAACGGCAGCCAGACGAGCTCGCCGCGGTGGCGAACTTCGACGTGACGCGCGAGCAGCTCGGCGACGAGCGTGCTGCCCGAGCGCGGCATGCCGACGATGAATACCGGCACGAAATCCCCGGCGACCGAGACGCGATCGTCCGACGCCTTCGCATCGAGCCGCGCGGCGACGGCGCGCCGGAAATCCTTGCGCGAGAATTCCGTGAACGCACGCACGACTTGATTGCCCTCGCGAAAACACGCCGCGGCGGCGGCATGATCGGCGATGTCGTCGCAGGCCTTGCCGAGCGCGAACAGGAGCGAAGCGCGCGCCTTCGCGCTGAGATCCTTGCGCTCGAGGCTGCGGCGAAACAGCGCGAAATCCGCGTGATTCTCGTCCGCGTATCGCTGCGCGGCGGCGAGACCGTTCGCGACCTGCCAGTCGAGCGCCTGCTCGCTGTGCGCCAGCGCGAATGCATAGCGCTCGCGCACGCGCTCGAAATCGCCGCGCTGCAGGTGGAGCATGCCGGCGTACGCATACAACCGCG
>DAISJF010000489.1:0-2091 GCA_036821625.1 Rhodanobacteraceae bacterium | reverse complement strand
CATTGGACGCCGGTGATGTCGCACTGACCGATATCGCGGGCAGCGATGGAGGCAACACGCCAAGCGCAGCGGCGCCCACGAACCGGATGAGCGAGTGAGCAGCGGGCATTCGCATCGTGCACCTCCGTGCCGTATCAAAGCGACGCGCCCCCTGCGCGTTGGACCAGCCTCAGATGCGCAGGTACGCCTGCAAGCGTTCGAACTGCGCCTGCCAGAATGCCTTGGCCTTCTGCACGGCCTCGGCGTCCGCGAGCTTCATCGTGTCGACGACGATCTGGCATTTGTCGGGTCCGCTCGCGTTGAAACGGATGTCGAGCCGCGATCCGTCCGGCCAGCGCGCACGAATGTTCTTGCCCACGTTGAGCTTGGTGAAGTCGAGGCCCGGCGCATCGAGCCAGTGCCCGCGCAGGCCCTTGTCCGCCCACGCTGCAAACGCAGCGAACAGCGGCACCGGGAACGTCCTCGACAGCGTCGACTGGAAGTCGCCCGTGCATGACTCGTGCTTTTCGCGCAGTCCGCGCGCGCGCTCGTAGCCGACGCTCACCATCTGGGCCCACCAGCCGGCCGACTCGGGCAGCGATTGCATCACGAGATCCAGGAGCCGATGGTGATCGAGCCCGCTCTTCGCGGCACCCGCCGCATCGAGCAGGCCGAACCATTCGTTCCAGTCCCTGCCGGTCGCCGCGCGCAGCGCCGCATCGCCGCATGGAAGCAGGTTCGCGTCGACGGGCGGCGCCGGAATGCGGCGGCGAGTCGACGGCGCCGGCGCCGCTTTGCGTTGCGCGGGCTTCGCGGCGGACCTGGGCCTGGTCCTTGGCTGGGCGGCACGCGACACGCGTGTCGTGGCCTTCCTGCGAGCCCGCTTTGCGGTCGCTTTCGTCTTCTTGCGCGGAATCGAGCGGGTCGCGGACGCCCTCTTCGCAGCCGATTTTCGCGCGGGACGCTTCTTCAAGGCGCGCCTGCTGGCCGTCGCTCGCTTCTTACGGGTCGCCATGACGTGCGCTTCCGCTCTCGAACGCCGCCGCGATGATGCGGCACGTGGAGTCTTGCGCTCCCGGAAGATGCGGTCAACTCCGGCGAGCCGCGCGGCGACTAGACGTTGAACCGGAAGTGCAGCACATCGCCTTCCTTGACGACGTAGTCCTTGCCTTCGAGCCGCAGCCGGCCCACGTCGCGCGCACCGGCTTCGCCGCCGTACTTCGTGTAGTCGTCGTACGCGACGGTCTCGGCGCGAATGAAGCCGCGCTCGAAGTCGGTATGGATGACGCCGGCCGCCTGCGGCGCCGTCGAGCCGCGCTTGACGGTCCAGGCGCGGACTTCCTTTTCGCCGGCGGTGAAATAGGTCAGGAGACCGAGCAGCGCATAGCCGGCGCGGATCACGCGGTTCAACCCCGGCTCGTCGAGGCCCATATGGTGGAGAAACGCGTCGCGGTCGGCGTCGTCGAGCTCGGCGAGCTCTTCCTCGATCGCGGCGCAGACCGGCACGACCTGCGCGCCCTCGCTCGCGGCGCGCTCGCGCACCTTGTCGAGGTACGGATTGTTCGTGAAACCGTCTTCCTTGACGTTCGCGATGTACATCAGCGGTTTCAGCGTCAGCAAAAACAGATCGCGCAGCAGCGTTTTCTCGTCATCGCTGAGACCCGCCGATCGCGCCGGCCGTCCCTCGTTCAGAACGGCCTGTACTTTCTGCAGCACCGGACGGCGCGCGAGCGCTTCCTTGTCGTTCGCCTTGGCGGCGCGCTCGGCGCGGTTCAAGGCCTTGTCGACCGATTCGAGATCGGCCAGCGCAAGCTCGGTGTCGATGGTCTCGATGTCCGAGATCGGATCGATCCGACCGGACACGTGCACGATGTCCGGATGCTCGAAGCAGCGCACGACGTGAGCGATCGCGTCGACCTCGCGGATATGCGCAAGAAACTTGTTGCCGAGCCCCTCGCCTTTCGACGCGCCGGCGACGAGCCCGGCGATGTCGACGAACTCGATCGAGGTCGGGATGATCTTCTGCGGATGAACGATGTCAGCCAGCGCCTGCAGTCGCGGATCGGGCACCGGCACGACGCCGACGTTCGGATCGATCGTGCAGAACGGAAA
>DAISJF010000488.1:0-2099 GCA_036821625.1 Rhodanobacteraceae bacterium | reverse complement strand
CGAGGCTGCCGCCTATCTCCGGCTCAAAGAACGCAAGATCTATGAAATGGTGGCGGAGGGCACGGTGCCATGCACGAAAGTGACCGGCCGGTGGCTGTTCCCCAAGGCAGAACTTGACCATTGGCTCGCGTCCAGCGTCTCGCGCCCGGAAGGCGTTACGCGACCAGATCCCGCGCCGATCGTCAGCGGCAGTCATGATCCGCTTCTGGAGTGGGCGCTGCGCGAGAGCGGTTCGGGCCTTGCTACGCTGGCGCTCGGAAGCGAAGCGGGCCTGTCACGTTTCACCGCGGGCGAAACCGTGACGGCCGCGATCCATCTGCACGCTCTCGAAGACGTCAATGCGGATGCCAATGTCGCCACGCTGCGGGATCGCAACGATCTGCACGACGTGGTGATGATCGCGTTCTGCCGCCGCGAACAGGGATTTCTGACAGCGCCGGGAAATCCTCTCAAGCTCGAATCAATTGATGAAATCAAGAAGCGCCGGGCACGTATCGCGATGCGTCCGAAAGGGGCCGGCGCGCAGCTTCTTCTGCTCGCCCTGTTGCATCGCGCGGATGTTTCGCTCGAACAGCTCAGCACCGTGACGCCGATCTGTCCGACCGGACCGGACATCGCGCAGGCGATCCGTGCCGGGCGAGCCGACATCGGCATCGCGACGCGAGCCGTGGCGAATGCCGCGGGCCTCGATTTTATTCCGATTACGTGGGAACCGTTCGACCTTGTCATGCATCAGCGGGATTACTTCCGGCCTCCGCTGCAGGCGTTGCTTGGGTTCATGCATGCGCCTGAACTCGCATCGCGCGCGCGCGAGTTGGGCGGCTACGACCTCGGCACGGCAGGGTCCGTGCGGTTTGTGAACTGATGACCGACACGCAAGCCTGGCCAACCGAACTGCGCCTGCACAAGGATCGCAAGACATTGACGGTCTCTTTCGATGACGGCGGCCGCTTCGACCTGCCGGCCGAATATCTGCGTGTGAAAAGTCCGAGCGCCGAGGTGCAGGGACATTCGGAAGAGGAACGCAAGACCGTACCCGGCAAACGCGACGTGGCAATCATCGAGATTCTTCCAGTCGGCAATTATGCGGTGCGCCTCGTGTTCGATGACATGCACTCGACAGGCATCTTCGGCTGGGACTATCTACGCGATCTTGGGCGTAACCACCGCACTTACTGGCAGGATTATCTGGACGAACTTGCTGCGAAGAATCTTTCGCGCGAGCCGGTGGTACGTCGCAAATAGCGTTGAGATGGTGGGCGCTGTAGGGATTGAACCTACGACCTCTCCCGTGTGAAGGGAACGCTCTCCCGCTGAGCTAAGCGCCCGGCCATGCGGACGCGCGATATAAGGAACGCGTCCAATATGTGTCAAGTTAAGCGGCTTTGCCGGACACTTCAGTTCGGCGTCTTGTCGTCGGTCGCCTGGGCAAGGCGCGATGCATGCGTTTGCAGGGCCCGGATCCGGTCTGCAAGATCGCCATTGTTTGGCGCCGCGGCCAGCTCGACCTTCGCGGCTGTCGCCGGTGCGCCTGCAATCCGCTCGCGCGAGGTTTCCGCCGCGAGCAGCGATTCAATCGGTGAATTCGGGCCCTCGAGCGCGGAGGCAAGCCGGGCAACCTCGGCTGCCACGTCATTGATGCGTTCGCGCAGGAGCGCGTTCTCGACACGTTCGGAAGCCCAGGCTTCTTCCGTCTCGCGCTTCATGGTGCCGAGTTCGCGCGCAAAACGGTCGCGCTCCTCTTTCATGTGCGCGACCGACGTCTTCAGCTGGGCGTTTTCCGATTTCAGATTTTGCGATGCGGAATTCGAACGCCCTTCGACCTCGATCATCGCCGTTCGCAGGTCGGCCTCGACCTTGCGCGCAGCTTCTATTTCCTGGCGTAGATGCTTGACCTCGAACTCGCTTTGATTGAGCAGCCGGGATTGTTCGCCGAGCCGTGCGTCGAGTTCCTGCGAGCGCCGCCCAAGGATTTCGGCCTCTTTTTTCTGCGCAACCAGATGCTGCTCAAGCTCGGCCACGCGCCGGCCGAGATTTTCGACTTTGCCGCGCTCTTCCTGCAGCTCCTGCGCCGCCGCCTTGAGCTCGACGCGCTCGCT
>DAISJF010000487.1:0-2101 GCA_036821625.1 Rhodanobacteraceae bacterium | reverse complement strand
CTACACGCTCGAGTCGGGCGCCTGGTGGTTCGACGACCGCTACCTCGCGCCGGCCGTGCTGCTGTCGGTCCCGCTGCTCGCCGCGGCGGCCGAGAAGCGCCTGGGAGGCCGCGCGCAACGCCCTTTCGGGGCTGCCGGGCAACGTCACGTTGTTCGGAGATCCGCCCACGACGGACACGCAAGCCTCTGCGTTGATATTCAGCGCCAACCAAATGCTCAGTCACATGCCGCCGAACAATTGGCTGTGCTGGACGCAGGCGGGCTACGACGGCGCGGGCCATTCGAATATCGCTCTGGGATTCGGCAGCGACGCCGCGGCTGGCCCCGGGGCAGTCGACCTCTACATGGACGACAGTGGATCGAACAACACTGCAGCGGGGCATCGGCGCTGGGTTCTCTACCCGCCGCAAGCACAGATGGCCTCCGGCTCGATCCCATACAATCCCCAATGGGCATCGAACGCACTGTGGGTGCTCGGTGCGTTTGGCTCGAGGCCGCCGACTCCGAACGGTGTCGCGTGGCCCTCGCGCGGTTATGTGCCCTGGCAACTATTGCCCGCCAACTCCAACCGCTGGTCGTTTTCGTGGCCGAACGCGGACTTCACCAACGCGACCGTCAGCATGATGCGCAACGGCCAGGCGCTCGGAGCCGCGAGTTACGAATCCGTGCAGAACGGCTACGGCGACAACACCCTGGTATGGCTGCCTCAAGGCGTGACTTACACGCAGCCCGCGCAGGACGTGACCTATCACGTCACGGTGAGCGGCATCAGCGGCGGCGGTGCACCACCGAGCGTCAGCTACGACGTCATCGTGATCGATCCGTTCGTGCTGACCGACGAGATCTTCGGCAACGGCTTCGATTGAGCCTCGACTCAATCACGCATCAACGTCGACTTCCCGAACAAGCTCTCGATGAGATCGACCGCGAGGATCGCGGTCTTGTTGTGCTCGTCGAACGCCGGATTGAGCTCGACGATGTCGAGCGACGATAGCCGCCCGGTGTCCGCGATCATCTCCATGCACAACTGCGCTTCGCGGTAGTTCGGCCCGCCGGGCACCGTCGTTCCGACTGCCGGCGCGATCGAAGGATCGAGGAAGTCGACGTCGAAGCTCACGTGCAGGTGCGTATCGGCGTCGATGCCGCCGAGCGCCTCCTCCATCACGCGCTTCATGCCCATCTCGTCGATGTAGCGCATGTCGTAGATGTCGAGTCCGGTGTCGTGCACGAGCTTCTTTTCGCCGGCGTCGACCGAACGGATGCCGATCTGGCTGATGCTCGACGCGGAAATCGCCGGCGAGCTGCCGCCGAGCTCGACGAGCTCGCGCGGCCCGTTGCCGCACAGACACGCGACCGGCATGCCGTGGATGTTGCCGGACGGCGTGATCGTGCTGGTGTTGAAATCCGCGTGCGCGTCGAGCCACAGGATCCGCAGCTTCTTGCCGCGCTCGCGGCAGTGCTGCGCGATCGCGGTGATCGAGCCGATCGCGAGGCTGTGATCACCGCCGAGCAACACGGGCAGGCGGTCGCCTTCGAGCTCGCTGCGCACCGCATGCATCACGCTGCGCGCCCAGATCACGACTTCGGGCAGATGGCGATAGCCTTCGCTGGGAGCTTGCCACGGGTTGACGGGACCGGCCAGATTGCCGCGATCGATGACATCGATACCGCGCGCGCGCAGCGCATCGGCGATGCCGGCGACACGCATCGCCTCCGGGCCCATCGATGCGCCGCGATGTCCCGCGCCGATATCGGTCGGCGCGCCGATCAATGAAATGCGGACGGGAAGAGGCATCGGCAGTCGAGAGTCGTGGATCGAAGCGCCGACGCACCGTACCCGGTGCGCGCGACGCCGGGAGTATAACCCGCGCGCTTTTCCGCCGGTTCGAGGCCCCGTCAGCCGCGATCGCGCGTGCCCGTGGCCGCGTGGTGCGCGAGCTCGTCGATCAACGCCTGCATCGGCGCGGTCAGGCGCATCGCGAGGTCGGCTGCGCTGTCGCGTGCCTTCGACGCGGCCTCGTTCCAGTCCATGAGCTCGCGGTCCACCGCGCTGGCCCGCTTGCCGAGCGCGGCATATCCGTATGCAGGCGCCGATCCGGAC
>DAISJF010000486.1:0-2107 GCA_036821625.1 Rhodanobacteraceae bacterium | reverse complement strand
ACCGCGCAACGGCTTGCGGAGCTGCTCGATGCGCGCGTGCTCGACGAGGAACGCAACGCGCTCGGCCGCCAGCGCATCGCGCACCTGCGTGACGAGCTGCGCGCGTGGGATCGCAAGCAGGAGCGCCACCAGATCAAACCGGGGCGTTGAAAGGCCGGGAGATCTAGCCGGAATACGCGATCGCGAGCGCGCCGAGATGTCGGCGTTCCTCCTCGCGCAGGAACGGCGCGATCAGCACCATCACCTGATGGATGCCGCCGGCGAGGTCCGCCTGGCCGACTTCCGACTTGCCGTTGCGCACGGCGCTGAAGCTCTGCCAGAAGGTTGCGACCAGGAGCACGCTCTCGGACAGCGAGCGGATCTCTTCCGCGCTCGCGCGCATGACGTCCGCGCGCACGAGCCCGTGCATCATTTCTGCCGCGCTGGCGGAAGCGCGCGTCATGATGCGTGCAAAGCGCAGTTTCAGCTTGCGGTTTCGGGCGAGGATGTCGACGAGATCGCGGTACAGGAACCGATACGCCCACAGGCACTCGAACACGAGGTGCAGCTGCAGCCAGACGTCCTCGAGATTCGGCAGGCGGTCGCGCGGAACGAGCAGCGCCTCGTCGATGCGTGCCTCGTAGCGCAAGAACAGCTGCTCGACGATGTCGTCCTTGTTGCGGAAGTGATAGTAGAGATTGCCCGGGCTGATCCCGAGCTCGTCCGCGATATGGTTCGTCGTGACGTTCGGCTCGCCGGCCGCGTTGAACATCGCGAGGCTCGCGTCGAGGATGCGCTCGCGAGTCTGGCGCGCCATGTGTCGACGGAGAAAACCGTCGGCGGCGCTCAGCCGCCGAGCTTCTTCACGAGGTCGACGTATTTCTGCATCGCCTCGTCGCTCTTCGTGCCCTTGAGCTTGGCCCAGGCCTCGTATTTTGCGGTGCCGACGAAATCGAAGAAGCCGGGCTTGGGTCCCGACACGTCACCTTCCGATCCCTGCTTGTAGAGCGCGTAGAGCTTGAGCAGCGTGTCGTTGTCGGGACGTTCGGGCAGTTTCTTGACGTCTTCCGCAGCCTTCTCGAAGCGCGCCTTGAGATCGGACATGGGTTCACCCGGCGGTGCACACGCGGATGCGCAGCTTACATCAGCGCGGCAAGGGTGCGTAGCCATGCCGGTCGAAGCACGGCTATGCTTTCACCTGCGCGAAGACGAACCCGCGGGGAGTGCGGTCATGACCTATTTCGTCACCGGAGCGACCGGATTCGTCGGCCGCCATCTCGTGCAGAAGCTCCTTGCGCGCAAGGGCACGATCTACTGTCTCGTGCGCAAGGAATCGCTGCCGAAGTTCAAGGACCTTTGCGAACGCCTCGGCGCCGATGACGGACGGCTGGTCGCGGTCACCGGCGACATCCGCAAGCCGAAGCTCGGCGTGACTGCGCAAGCCACGCGCGAGGTGGCCGGCAAGGTCCGTCATTTCTTCCATCTCGCGGCGATCTACGACATGGCGGCCGACGCCGAGAGTCAGGTCGCCGCCAACGTCGAGGGCACGCGCCACGCGCTCGCGTTTGCCGCGGCGATCGAGGCCGGCGTGTTCCATCACGTCAGCTCGATCGCGGCGGGCGGACTCTATTCGGGCGTATTCCGCGAAGACATGTTCGACGAGGCCGAGAATCTCGACGATCCGTACTTCCGCACCAAGCACGACGCCGAGGCGCTGGTGCGCAAGGAGTATCCGCGGCCGTGGCGCGTCTACCGGCCCGGTCTCGTGATCGGCGATTCGAAGACCGGCGAGATCGACAAGATCGACGGCCCTTATTATTTCTTCCGGTTGATCAAGAAAATGCGCGAGGCGCTGCCGCCATGGATGCCGACGATCGGCCTCGAAGGCGGGCGCATCAACCTCGTGCCGGTCGACTGGGTCGTCGCCGCGATCGATCACATCGCGCACAAGCCGGGTCTGGATCGGCACACGTTCCATCTGACCGACCCGGCGCCGCGCCGCATCGGTGAGATCCTGAATATTTTCGCGCAGGCCGGGCACGCACCGCAGATGACGATGCGCCTCGATGCGCGCATGTTCGGCTTCATTCCCGGCGGCGTGCGCGCCGCGCTGGGCAGCCTGCCGCCC
>DAISJF010000485.1:0-2115 GCA_036821625.1 Rhodanobacteraceae bacterium | reverse complement strand
CGTCCTCGCCAAGGGCCCCTCGGCCGGCCTGCCGCGCGTGTACGACATCGCGCTGAAAGCGATTTCCCACGGCGACGGCCGCTTCGACGAAGACTCCTTGCGTCGCTTCGTCGCCGCATACCAGGAAATCCGCCAGCTCACGCTCGGTGAATTGTGGGCGATACCGATCGTCCTCCGCCTCGCCCTCATCGAGAATCTCCGCCGCGTCGCGTTCAGCGTCCGGGCCGACCGCCTCGACCGCAATGTCGCGATCCGCTGGGCGGAGTCGATGATCGACGTCGTGCGGCGCGATCCGACCGGGCTCATCCTGATCGCTGCCGACATGGCGCGCGAGAAGCCGCCGATGTCGAGCTCGTTCGTCTCCGAGCTCGCCCGCCGCCTGCAGCCTCTTGGCGATGCGGTGTCGCTGCCGATGACGTGGATCGACCAGCGTCTGGCGGAATCCGGCCTCACCAGCGGCCAGCTCGTACAGAACGCGCAGCGCGAGCAGGCCGCCGACCAGGTGTCGGTCAGCAACTGCATCAGCAGCCTGCGCCTCCTCGACGCGCTGGACTGGAAGACGTTCGTCGAGTCGGTCAGCGTCGTCGAAAGGGTGCTGCGCGAAGATCCGACGCAAACCTACCCGCGCATGAGCTTCGCAACGCGCGACACCTATCGCCATGTCGTCGAGAAACTCGCGCGCGAAGCCGATCTCGACGAGCCGGCGGTCGCCTCGGCGGCGCTCGAGCTTGCGCTCGCGAACACCGACCGGCCCGACACGGGCTTCACCCGGCACGTCGGATATTTCCTGGTCGGCGACGGCCACCCGGACTTGCGCGAGCGCTGCCGCGTCCCGCGTCGCGCGCCGATCTTCGCTTCGTATCGCTCGGGCAGGGTTTCCTTTACGTCCTATTTGCTCGCGATCGTCGCTTTCGGCGTGCTCCTGATGCTGCCGGTGCTCGTGCGTCTGCCCGATCTGCCGGTCTCGCTGTGGGTGAAGATCGCGGCGACCTTCTGTGCTGTCGTTGCGTTGAGCCAGCTCGCGGTGGCCCTGGTCAACCGGGTGTCGGCGCTCCTGATCGCGCCGCAGCGATTGCCGCAGATGGATTTTCGCGCCGGCGTTCCGGACGATGCGAAGACGCTCGTCGCCATCCCGTCCCTGCTCGTGAGCGTCGGCGGGACGCAACGCCTGCTCGACGATCTCGAAATCCGCTATCTGGCCAACCGCGACGCGAACGTACGTTTCGCACTGCTCACGGATTTCGCCGACGCGCCCGCGGCCGAGCTCGACACCGACGCCGCGATTCTCGAAACCGCGGTCGCGGGCATCGAGACGCTCAACGCGCGCTACGACGACAACCGTTTCTTCCTGCTCCATCGCCCGCGCCGATGGAACGAGAAAGCCCGTGCCTGGATGGGATTCGAGCGCAAGCGCGGCAAGCTGGCCGACCTCAACGCGCTCGTGCGCGGCGATGCGACCGACCGCTTCTCGCGCATCGTCGGCGACGTCGCGCTGCTGCGCGGCATCCGTTACGTCATCACGCTGGACACCGACTCGCAACTGCCGCGCGATGCGGCACGCAAGCTCGTCGCGACCATGGAACATCCGCTCAATCGCCCGCGTTTCGATGAGCGGCGGCGCGTGGTCGACGGCGGCTACGCGATTCTGCAACCGCGCATCGGCAGCGTCTTGCCGAGCGGCGGCACGACACGCTACGCAAACCTGTTCGGCGGCGACCCAGGCATCGATCCTTATACGCGCGCCGTTTCCGATACCTATCAGGACCTGTTCGGCGAGGGCTCGTTCATCGGCAAGGGCATCTACGATGTCGATGCGTTCGAGCATGCGCTCGCCAACCGATTCCCGGAAAACCGAATCCTGAGTCACGATCTGCTCGAAGGTTGCTACGCGCGCTCGGGTCTGGCCACCGACATCGAGCTCTACGAGGAATATCCGCGAACCTATCTCGCCGACGCGCGCAGGAGGCATCGCTGGATACGCGGCGACTGGCAGATCGCGGCATGGCTGTTTCCGCGCGTGCCGATCGCCGATGGCCAGCGCGAGAACAACCCGCTTGCCGTGCTGTCGCTCTGGAAGATCTTCGACAATCTGCGCCGCAGCCTCGTGCCGACCGC
>DAISJF010000484.1:0-2117 GCA_036821625.1 Rhodanobacteraceae bacterium | reverse complement strand
GACAGGAAATGCCGGTCCGCTCGATGGCGGCTGCACCGTTTGGATATGGTTGACTCCGTCAACTATATCGTGGACGATCCGCCGTCTGCGCACCACCGGGTCGGCCCATGCTCCTCCGTGAGATCGAAGCCGCGCGACGCTTCAACCGCTTCTACACGCAGCGGATCGGCGTGCTCGAAGAAGGGTTGCTCGACAGCCCGTTTTCGCTGACCGAAGTCCGCGTCATGTACGAGCTCGCGCATGCGCACCATCGCGGCATCGGCGCGGTCGATCTCTCGCGCAGACTCGGCCTCGACAAGAGTTATCTGAGCCGGATCCTCAAGCGATTCCGCGCCAAGAACTGGCTGGCCCGCTCGGTCGACGGGGAGGACGGACGCCGGCACGTGCTTTCGCTGACCGCCGCGGGCCGCCGCGCGTTCGTTCCGCTGGAACGGCGTGCGCAACGACAGATGCGCGCGATGCTCGCGCCACTGCCCGGCACCCGCCGACAGCGTGTCCTGGCGGCGATGCACGCGATCGAGCAGGACCTCGGCGCCGAAACGGAACAGGCTCCGCCGGTGACCTTGCGCCGCCATCGTCCGGGCGACATCGGCTGGGTCGTGCAGCGGCATGGCGAGCTCTACGCGCGCGAATACGGATGGAACGAGGAATTCGAAGCGCTCGTCGCCGACATCGCCGCGAAATTCGTTCGCGATCTCGATCCGACGCGTGAACGCTGCTGGATTGCCGAACGCGACGGCGCGCGGATCGGCTGCGTCTTTCTCGTCGCCAAGGATCGGACCACGGCAAAGCTGCGGCTTCTGCTCGTCGAACCCGCAGCGCGCGGGGCCGGTCTCGGCAAGCGCCTCATCGACGAATGCGTCGCGTTCGCGCGCGATGCCGGTTATCGACGCATCGTGCTGTGGACCCAGGACAACCTCGACGCGGCGCGGCATCTGTACACGAGGGCCGGTTTCCGCAAGACGGCCGAGGAAGCGCATCGGAGTTTCGGCAAGGATCTCGTTGCCGAGACGTGGGCGTTGAAGCTCTAGCGCCTGCGCCTTTCCCCCTCTCCCGCTTGCGGGAGAGGGCCGGGCTCAGGGAAATCGGAGCGAAGCCCTCCGCATCGCAACGCACGACTCCGCGCTTCCCTCACCCGCCCTTCGGGCGGCCTCTCCCGCAAGCGGGAGAGGCGAAAAACTCAGCTGCCCGCGGCCCTTCTTCCAAAAATAATCCGCGCGTGCCGGCTGTACGTCCAGTACGACCACGCCCAGTCGATCAGCACGACGATCCGGTTGCGAAAACCGATCAGGAAGAACACGTGCGCGATCAGCCAGAACCACCAGGCGATCACGCCGGACATGTGAAAGCCGCGCAGATCGACCACCGCGGCCATGCGGCCGATCGTGGCGAGGTTGCCATAATCGTGGTAACGAAACGGAGTCGTCGGCTTCCCGGCAAGACGATTGCGAATCATGTGCGCCGCGTGCGCGCCCATCTGCTTCGCGGCCGGCGCGACGCCGGGCACTGGCGCGCCGTCCTGCACGATCGTCGCGAGATCGCCGACGACGAAAACTTCCGGATGATCCGGCAGCGACAGATCGGGCTGGACCGGCACCCGGCCCGCGCGATCGCAATGCGCGCTGAGCTGACGGCCGAGCGGCGACGCTGCGACACCGGCCGCCCACAGCACGGTGCGCGTCTCGATGCGGCGACCGTCGAGCTCGACGCCGGAGCCGTCGATCGCAGTCACGGCCGAGCCAACGTGAACCTCGACGCCGAGCTTCTCCAGCTGGCGTTGCGCGCTGCGCGACAGAGCTTCGGGCATCGACGGCAGCACGCGCGGACCCGCCTCGATCAGATGGATATGCGCACTGCGCGGGTCGATGCGACGGAACTCATTGGATAACGTGTGACGCGCGATCTCGGCCAGCGTGCCGGCCAGCTCGACGCCGGTCGGGCCTCCGCCGATCACGACGAGATTGAGCCACGCGGCGCGCGTCTCCGTGTCGGTTTCGCGCTCGGCGACCTCGAACGCCTCGAGCACGCGCCGGCGCACCACGAACGCGTCGTCGAGCGTCTTCAGACCGGGCGCGAACTTCGCCCAATCGTCGTGGCCGAAGTACGTATGTGTCGCG
>DAISJF010000483.1:0-2119 GCA_036821625.1 Rhodanobacteraceae bacterium | reverse complement strand
GATCGCGAACGATCTGACGCCACTCGGCCGTTACGACGATGCGGAGCGCCAGCTCCGGCAGGCGTTCGCGATACAGAGCGAGCTGCTCGGACCCGACAGCACCTATCTCGCCGAGACACAGGATGCCTTGGGCGCAGTGCTGCTGGCCCAGCGCCGTTACGAGGAGGCCGGGAAATCGTTCGATGCCGCGCGCGACATCTGGGCCAGACACTACGGCGCAAATCATCCGGTCATGCTCGGCGTGCGCAGCGAGCTCGCCGTGCTCGCGCTGGCGCGCGGCCAGACCGAGCTTGCGGAAAAGGAACTGCGCGCCGTTCTCGCCGAGCGCGAAGCCGCACACGAAAGCGATCTGGCGACCGACGAGGCGCGCCTCGGCGAAGCCGAGCGGCGCAACGGCGAGATCGACGCGGCGCTCGCCAACGAGAACTCGGCGCTCTCCGGCGCGGATCACATACACGGCCCGGATTCCTGGGAACATGCACTGGCGCAGCGTTACCTTGGAATCGCGCTGGCGGACGCGGGACGCCTCGACGAAGCGGAAGCCGATCTGCGCGCGGCCGTCGCGTACTACGATCACCTCGTCGGCGACCGTGATCATCCGCTTGCGGCGTCGATGCGGCTCGTGCTCGGCGAAGTGCTGGCTCGACGAACGGCGGAGCGCGGCGATGCAATCGCGGTGGTTGAGCGCGCCGTGGAGCAGCGCGAGCGACTGTTCGGCGCCGACGACGCACGCACGCGCGAGGCGCGCGCACTACTCGCCGAGCTGCGCGCCGGCAGGTCGAGGACCGCGACGCCGATGATCGCGATGATCGATCCGTAGACGCCGGACGCTGGCCCGCAGCGCCTGCCGTCTCTGCACTACGCGGCTGCCGGCCGATCGCCGGTGCGCTATCTTGGGCCATGTCCGCGACACCGGCGTCTTTCGACGATCGAATCGCTGCCGCCCTGCAGGCAGCGCCAACGCAACCGGATGCCGCGATCACGGCCCTGCGCGTGCTCGTCGCCGAAGCGCCGCAGCAAGTTCTCGTGCGCCGTGCGCTCGTGCGCACATTGCTGCAAACCGGTGATGCGGAGGGTGCTCTCGAAGCCGCGCGGCATCCGAGCGTGCTCGATGCGACGGGGCCGTTAGCCGAAGTGCTGGCCGATTTCGCGGCCGCCCAAGCCGTCCTCCAGCACGCAGAACTGCTGAAAGCCCGCGCGAGTCGCCACCCGCAGGACTATCAGGCAGCGGTCACGCTCGCAGCGGCGCTCCATCGCCTCGGTCGGCCGAGCGAAGCCATCGACTGGTGCGACAAGGCGAACGCACTGCGTCCGGACCAGCGCCGGCCGCTCGAGATTCGTGCCGTATCGCTGATCGACCGCGGTGATGTCGAGCGCGGTCTTGCTCTGTACCGCGATGTGCTGGCACGCCACGAAGATGCCGAGGCGGCGGCGCGCCATCTGGTGCTGATGCACTACGATCCCTCGCAGACCAACGTCGCGCTCTTCGACACGTTGCAGGCGTTTGCGAAGCGACACCTGCGTCAATACGGCACGGCTTTCGCCTCCTCGCGCACGATCGACCCCGACCGCACGCTCCGCATCGGCTGGCTTTCGCCGCGATTCGGCGAAGGACCCGTCGCGACGTTTCTGACCGGACTTCTGGAGGCGTTCGATCGCACGCGCCATCGGCATCTGCTCGTCTCGCTGCAGCCGACGAGCGACGCCGCGACACGACGCTTGCGTTCGCTCGCGGACGAATGGTTCGATTTCTCGGGACTCGACGACAACCACCTGCTCCACCGCCTGCGCGCGCTCGAGCTCGACGTGCTGATCGACCTCGCCGGCCATTCCACGGCGAACCGGATCGCCGTCGTCGCGCAGCGCGTCGCACCGGTCCAGGTCAGCTGGCTCGACTGGTTCGATACGACCGCGGCGCCGGCGATAGACGCCTGGATCAGCGATGCGTGGCTGACGCCCGACGGTTCGACCCAGCAATACACCGAGCGTCTGGTCCGGCTTCCTTCGGGCCGCTTCTGCTACACGCCGCCGCCCGACGCGCCGCCGGCCACGCATGCGGGTGGCGACGCGGTCGTGTTCGCGTCGTTCAACCGGCTGGCCAAGCTCAATGCCGATGTCG
>DAISJF010000482.1:0-2133 GCA_036821625.1 Rhodanobacteraceae bacterium | reverse complement strand
CGACCGCCGCCGTTGCACCCGACCGTCTCGCGCGCATTTCGATGCCGGCCAGAGCGGGCCAGCGCGCTTCGAAATGATCGAGTCCCGTCAAAGTCATCGACGCCCGCCACAAAGTCGGATCACGACGGCGATTGCCTCGGGCGGGCTGGCCGCCGGGGGACAGGACCTCGACACCCAAAAGGCCGATCGAAGGATTCCCGTCGGCGATTCGCCGCAACGACGCGATCGCGTCCGCTTCGAGCGTGCAGTCCGGGTTGAGAAACACGAGCGCGTCGCCGCGGGCGGCAGCTGCTCCGCGATTGCAGGCCGGCCCGAAGCCGATGTTGCGATCCTGTCGTTGCACATGCAGGCGTGCATCCTGACCGTGCGCCGATCGCACGCGCGCGGGCTCGCCGTCCGTGGAAGCGTTGTCGACCAGAACGACTTCGACCGGCGCACTCGATGCCAGCACCGCGTCGACTGCCGCCATCAGCAGCGGACCGCTGTCCGCGGCCACGACGATGACGCTGGTGATCGCGCTGTCGCGCGCGACGGCGGCCATTGCCGGTGCGATCAAAGCGCGCCGAGCAGGCGTTCGCCCTGCTCCCGCGCATAGTTCCAGAGCGCCGGCCACGCTTCGTACCCGGCGGCGAGGCGCGCGGTCTCGTCACGCAGCATCGCCGCACAACCGGAAGCATCGAGCGCCTCCGGCCAGTCGGCGAGACGCGGCGGCGCCTTCGCCGTCAGCGCGCGGCCGTTCGCCTCGATGATCGAGCGCACGTCGGCCTGCCAGTAGACCGGCGCGTTCTGCGCGCTCTCGAACTGCTGCTGCAGGCGCTCGATCGCGTCCGCACGGACATAGGCCAGGTATTCGCGCAGCATGCGCAAGCGGCGCTTCTCGCTGGCGCCCGCGACATCGCGCAGATTCGCAGCGAAGAGGCCGAGCCGTTGCGCCGGATCCTCGGCCAGGAACTCGCCGAGCTGGCGCTGCACGACATCGCCGACGAAATAGTTGAAGCGCGGCGGGGGTGCCGACAGCGTTCGGTCGGAACGCTTGCGCGCGGTTTCCTGCGCGTGCCCAATCGCGACCGGCAGCTCGATGCCGAGCGAGTCGGGATGGCACAGCCGCGCAACCTGCGCGAACAGCGCATCCTCGCCGCGACCCAGCGCGTTCGTGCACGGCAGGAGCCGGCGGTTGTCGAGCGCGAACGGCGTGAACATGCCCGTGGTCGTGACGCGCGCCTGGCGATGTCCGTACCAGAGGCTGCCGCCTTCGACGTTGCGCAAGTAGCTGTCGCGATCGCCGTAGAACTCCGCACGGCTCTCGGGATCGAGCTGATACAGCCACGCGCCCGATTCGGCGCGCGAACTGCCGTACGCGCCGTGTCGCGTCGCGATGACGGTCGCATCGCCGCGCAGATGATCGAGGCGGCCGAGGCCGAGCCCGCGCAGCGCCTTGCGGTCGATCGCATAGCGCGGGTCGCCGAGCAGCGATCCGAACGGCCGGCCGATCAGATCGAGATGCAGGTCGATCGGATCGCCGGCGAATTCCTCGCCCGCTCCGAACGCGTTCTCGATGTTGCGATAGAACCGCGCGAATGCGGGAGCCGATGGATCCGGATCGATGCCGTCGCGCGCATCGTCCGGGCGCCGCAGCGGCAGGCACTGATCGTCGTCCAGCAGAACGAGACTTGCGCCGGCCGACAAGAGGAGCGCGAGATTCCACGCCCGGCCGCCGCCGAATCCCGCGGGTTGCGCGGCCCGAAGCAGCATCGACGGCGCGATCTTCGCGGCTTCGGGCACCGCCTTGGCCAGCCGCTCGACGAAGCGGGTCTGCTCGGCGGCGCCGAGGTACGTCAGCTTGCAGCCGGTCGCGCGCGCAAACTCGCGCAGAAGGTCGCGGTGTCGGTTGGCCGCTTCCACGGAGGTCGAATCGTCGATCAGCACGTAGCGACGCGTCGTGCGGAAGCGCCGCTCGCAGTCGGCCAGCGAATTCAGCAATCGCTCGAGCTGCGCCGGCCGATCGCAGGCGCGAATGAACACGGCGCGCAAAGCAGGCTGCGTGCCGGGCGGCGCGACCGCAAGCCCGCCCAGGAAATCCACGTCGGAAACCAGGAGGCCGCGACTGCCGAGGTTCTCCAGCACCTGCCGCAC
>DAISJF010000481.1:0-2135 GCA_036821625.1 Rhodanobacteraceae bacterium | reverse complement strand
GCCCGGGCTGGGTGCGCACGGAGATGGGAGGCGCGGGTGCGCCGTTGAAGCCGGAGGCGTCGATCGCGGCGATGCTGCGCGTGATCGACCATTTGAAGCCGTCGGACAGCGGGCGCTTTCTCGCGCACACGGGGGAAGCGATTTCGTGGTGAGGCGATCGGCAGCGCGCACGCCGCTCGGCTGCGAGTGGCGCTCGAAGGCCCGCTTGGGCTAGTTTTGCTGCCGTCCGCACGGAGCACGGAGATTCCGCGATGCGCCACCCAACGCTGATTGCGGTCGCCGCGGTCACCGCCATCCTCGTCGTGTGGCTGCTGCTGACCGCGTTGCCTCCGTCGCCCGCGCCCGTACGCAAGGCACCGGCGCCGGCCGCAATCGCGCCGCAACCGATGCCTCCTGCGGGGCTGCCGAACGCGACTACGGTCGCCACGACGCAGGCCGTCGCTCCCGTCGCGCCGGCTGCTTCATCCGTCGAGCAAAAGCCCGCGGAGTCCGATGGCGCGGTCGCCAAGCCCGAGCCGGCGAAGGCGGAGAACGCCGATTCCGGCGACGAGTCGGCCGACACCGCGAACCAAGAGAACGCCGAGGACTCCGGGCCGGCCGACGAGGAGTCGCCTGCCTCCGGCCTCGACGTGAATCGAGCCGCCGACCTGCTCGCCGACTGGATGGCGAAGCAGGACACCGCTTCGAGCGAAGATGCGGAGATCCCGAAAACCGTGCAGGCGCTGCGCTCGTTCGATCAGGAAGCGAGCGATCCGGAATGGTCCGCGCCGACCGCGCAGCAGATCGAAGCATCGCTCAACGCGTGGCTGGACGGGCTCCCCGACGATGTGCGCGATGACGTCGACCTCATTCACGTCGAGTGCCGGCAGACGCTGTGTCAGATCCTGGCCGCGGATGCCGACATGGCCGGCCAGAATGCGCGCGCGCAATCCTCGCAGGAATGGCAGCAGGCGATCACGACCCTGCCGCAGCAGCCGTGGTGGAGCGGGCTCGGTTTCATCGACCTCGTCACGGCCGTCGACAACGACGAGGCCAGCGGCTACGTGCTCTATCAGACCTACCTGCGCCGCGAAGTGAAGCCGCCGCAATGAAGTTCGCCGCAATGACGCTCGCGCGATCGAGCGCGGCGGCCGACCGCGATCGCATCCCTTACGCTTCGCGCGCGAACGCCGCGATCTCGTCGAGGAACCGCTGCGCCTTGTAGACGCCGCGGCCGGTCACGCTCCGTTCGAGGCGCTCCGCCCATTTCGAGCGGCCCGGACGCCGTACCCAGTACAGCGCAAGCAGCATCAGGGCGAGGCAGAGCACGCCGCTGGCAAGCAACACGTAGACGACTTCCGGCGCGTTCGCGTAGAGGTCCGCGCCGAACGCGACTTCGAACAGCCACAGCAGGAACGGGATCCAGATGAAGCAACCGGCCGCGCCGTACACCGGCGCACTCTTGACGAGCCAGGACCGCAGCTCCGTCAACCGGCGCTGGATCTCGAGCACCGGCGCCGCGTAGTCGAGTCGCCGGATCAGGTAGAGGTCGCGCGCACCGCCGATGATCATCATCAGCGCGTAGGCATGCAGCGAAACTCCGATCACGACGAGGTGCAGCGTGTCCAGATGATCGACCCAGAACGGCGCGAACACGAGCGCGAGCAGCCCGCCGACGACGATCTGCACGATGCGACCGACCTGCAGCGGCCGGAGGCTCGCACGCAGGCGGTCAAGCCGGGTTTCGCGAAACGTGTGGACGTTCAGCGCTTCCTGCCGTTCGAGCCGGCGGTCCAGCGCCAGCCAGGCGTTCTTCATATCGTCGAGTTCCATGTCCTTGCTCCTAGGGATTCATGCGGGCGCGAAGCGTCTGCTTCGCGCGGTTGATCTTGGTGGCCACGTTGGTCTCGGTGATGCCGAGAATGTCGGCGATCTCGCGATAGCTGTGCCCGTCGAGATAGAGCAGGATCAGCGCGCGATTGAGCTCGTCGAGCCGGGCGATGAATGCCTGAAGCTCGCGCACGCTCTGTTCCTGCTCGGCGCCGTCGACGTGCCCGAGCGCTTCGATCGCATCGTCGTCGAATGATGCCGGCCCGGCTTCATGCCAGCGCTGGCTGCGCGCGATCGTGATCGCGACGTTGAGCGCGACGCGGTAC
>DAISJF010000480.1:0-2141 GCA_036821625.1 Rhodanobacteraceae bacterium | reverse complement strand
GCGTTCTCGCTCGCGAGCGGCCACGTGCGCACGATGGCGCCGCTCGCGATCGCGCCCGACGCGGTTTTTCACAAGCACCGCCACAGCGCGCTCGTCGGCAACGGACTGCCGGTCTGGCTGACCGAGCGCGGCATCCGCCGGCTCATCGTTTCCGGCATCCGCACCGAGCAATGCTGCGAGACGACGACGCGGCACGCCTCCGACTCCGGCTACGACGTCGATTTCGTCAGCGAAGCGACGCTGACGTTCGCGATGACGGGACGCGACGGCCGCGTCTGGAGCGCCGCCGAAATCCGCGCGCGCACCGAGCTCGTGCTGGCCGATCGCTTCGCGCGCATCGCGACGGTCGAGGAGGCTCTCGACGGCGCCGAGGCGCGTCGCGCGGCATGAGCGCAGCAATGCCGAGGACGATCCGGGTCTGGGTGGTCGTGCCGCCGCGCGTTCTGCTGCTCGATGTCGCCGGGCCGCTCGAAGCGATGCGCCGGGCCGGCATCGAGCAACGCGATCTGCGCTTCGACGTGCGCTACGCGAGCCCGGGTCCGGCCGTGACGAGCTCGATCGGGCTCACGCTTTCCGGCATCGAGCCGCTGCCCGAGTCGCTGCCGGACGACGCGATGGTGATCGTGCCGGGCAGCGCCGACACGATCGCGTTCGCCGACGACGCGCCGGACGCCGCCGTCGCCGCCGATCAGTGCGCGATCGTGGCGTGGCTCGCGCGGCACATCCGCGGCCAGATGCTCGTGTCGATCTGCTCGGGCGCGTTGCTCGCCGCGCGCGCTGGGCTTCTCGACGGGCGCGATTGCACGACGCATTTCACCTGCTGCGCCGCGCTCGCCGCGCTGGCGCCGCGCGCCCGCGTGCTCGACAACCGGCTCTACGTCGTCGACGGCAACCGCTGCAGCAGCGCCGGCGTCACCGCGGGCACGGACCTGATGTTGCACCTGATCGGCCGCCTGTGCGGGCCCGCGGTCGCGCTCGCCACCGCGCGGCATCTGGTCATCTATCTCCGACGCAGCGGCAGCGACCCGCAGCTCTCGCCGTGGCTCGAAGGCCGCAACCACATCCATCCGGCGGTGCACCGCGCGCAGGATGCGATCGCGGCGAATCCTTCGCGCACATGGTCGCTCGCCGGGTTGTCGCGAATCGCGAGCACGAGCCCGCGGCATCTGTCGCGGCTCTTCAACGAGCACGCCGGCATGAGCGTGCCCGACTACGTGAACCGGCTGCGCGTATCACTCGCGCGCGAGCTGCTCGGACAGACGCGGCTCGACATGGAGCGCGTCGCCGAACGCAGCGGCTTCGCGTCGGCGCGGCAGCTCCGTCGCGCGTGGCGTCGCTCGTATGCGACGCCACCGCACGAAGCGCGCGCTGCAAGGTGACGACAAGCCAACGGGAGCGATGCCTTGAGCACGACACCTGAAAAGCGCGTGCAGTTCGATTTCGACATCGACTTCTCGAACGGCGGCGGTCTCGCCGGACGCGCGTTCCGTCTCGACATCGACGGCGACGATATCGCCGACACGACGCTGGCCGACGCGATCGTGCGCGATCTGCGCCTCCTGATGGTCGGTGCCGTGCGCATCCGCAACAAGACGATCATCGAGGAGCCGCACAAGCGTCGCGCGGCCTCGCGCCCGCCGGGGCCGCAACCGCGCTTCGTCGATCTCAGCCATGCGATCGAAGACGGCATGATCACGTACAAGGGACTGCCGGCGCCGCTGATCTGCGATCACCTGAGCCGCGAGGCATCGCGGGCCGTGTACGCGGCCGGCACCGAATTCCAGATCGGCCGCATCACGATGGTCGCAAATACGGGCACGTACATCGACAGTCCGTTCCATCGCTATGCCGACGGCGCCGACGTCGCCGATTTCGAGCTCGCCTCGATCGCATCGCTCGACGCGGTCGTCGCGCGCGCCTCCGGCATGTCCGGCCGCGCGATCGGGCGTGGCGCGTTCGCGGCGCTCGACGTTCGCGACAAGGCCGTGCTCGTGCACACGGGCTGGGACGCGCACTGGCGCACCGACCGCTACTTCGAAGGCCACCCGTTCCTCTCGGCCGACGCGGCGAAGCATCTTCGCGACGCCGGCGCGACGCTCGTCGGCATCGATTCGCTCAACATCGACGACACGGCCGATCCG
>DAISJF010000479.1:0-2155 GCA_036821625.1 Rhodanobacteraceae bacterium | reverse complement strand
AATTGCTCCACCGCGCGCGTGCCGTAATAGCCCATCAAGCGCAGCGTCTGCCCTGACCACAGTGGTTGCTCGTAGATCGCGCCGCCCTGCGACTGCTGCACGCTCTTGCGCGTGTTGAACTGTTCGGCGACCGAAGTCGCCTGACGCGGATCGGCTTCGAACTGCGCGCGAGTCAGGCCGAGCGGATCCTCTGCGCCGGGAATGTTGACGGTGTTGAGCAGCAGGGTCAGCTTGCCGCCGTCGCCGACTTTGATGTTGAGCTTGCCGTTGCCGGATTCGCGCTGCGCGGCGCTGTGGTCGCGATAGCCGTCGGTCTCAAAGTGCGTGAAGTCGACGTTGTAGTCGGCCGGACCGGCAACACCGCGCGCATTCACGCTCGCGCGCCAAGTGTCGTAGCTCTCGCCGACGAGCGCCGACTTGATCGACGGCGGATCGGTGCCGTCCGCCGTGAAGAGCTGGATCACGCCGCCGGACGAATTTCCGTACAGCGCCGAGAACGGCCCGCGCAGCACTTCGATGCGATCCGCCGAATCGAGATTGAAATGCGAGACCTGGCCCTGCCCGTCCGGCATCGTCGCCGGAATCCCGTCGGTGTACAGGCGCACGCCGCGCACGCCGAACGTCGCGCGCGCACCGAAGCCGCGGATCGAGATCTGCTCATCCTGCGCGTAGTTCTGCCGATCGCGCGCGAGCACGCCCGGAATGCCGTCGAGGAACTCGGACGGATTGACGCCGAGCGTATCGGTCGCATCGCCGATCGGCACCGAATCGATCGAGGCCGGTATTTCGAACGAGGACTGCTCGGTGCGCGTCGCGGTGACGACGATGTCGGGGAGCTTGTGCGCGTTCGGCTCCGCGGGCATGTCCGCGTCCTGCGCGAACGCGCCGGAAGCGGCAGCGAATCCGACGACGGCGAGCACGCAGTGCGGCGCGCTCATTCCAGCTCGAAGCATGATGTCGCCCCCGGCAATGTCTGCCGGTCCGCGACGCGAAAGCCGGCTCTCGCGCGATCCTACAAGGGCGTGCGAGCACGGGGCCTCACGAAAATCTTGAAATGCGCGGCCGACGCGGCCGACTCTTTGTACTAGTGGAATCCGCGCACTCCGTCTCCCGCATGCGGGAGAGGGTCTATTCGGCCAGCGGAATCTGGTGCTTGCGGATCTTGCGGTACAGCGTGTTGCGGCTGACCCCGAGCGCATCGGCCGTGTGCGTGATGTTCCAGCGGTTGCGCTCGAGCTCGCGCAGCAGCGTGGCGTGCTCCGCCGTGTCGAGCGGCGTGCGGCAGCAACCGCTTTCGGACGCGGCGCCGGCTGGCGAAGCTGCGGTGCTGACCGGAACGGCCGCTTCGGGCGCGCGCGGCTCTTCGCCGGCGCAATCGAGCAGCTCCTGCGGCAGGTTCGGCAGGCGGATCATGTTGTCGCGGCAGAGCGCGGCCGCGGTGCGCAGGACATTGCGCAGCTGGCGGATGTTGCCGGGCCAGTGGTAGCTCAACAGCGCATGCAGCGCATCGGGCTGGATGCGCACCGGATCGCCGGTCGGATTCTCTTCGTGCAGCAGTACCTCGATCAGCTCGGCGCGGTCGGCGCGATCGCGCAGCAGAGGAAGATGCAGCGTCGTGCCGTTGAGGCGGTAATACAGATCCTCGCGGAACTCGCCTTCCTGGACCATCTGGCGGATGTCGCGATGGCTCGCGCTGATAACGTGCAGATCGACCGGCACCGGCATGTCGCCGCCGAGCGGCACGATCTCGTATTCCTCGATGACGCGCAAAAGCCGCGTCTGCAGCGTCAGCGGCATGTCGCCGATTTCGTCGAGGAACAGCGTGCCGCCGCTCGACTGCAGGATCTTGCCCGGCCGGCCGTGCCGGTCCGCGTCGGTGAACGCGCCGCGCGTGTAGCCGAACAGCTCGCTTTCGATCAGCGATTCCGGAATCGAACCGCAGTTGACCGCGACGAACGAGCGGCCCGCCCACGGCGCCATCTGGTGCAGCGCGCGAGCGAATGCTTCTTTTCCGGTACCGGTCGCGCCCTGCAGCAGGATCGGCACGCGCTTGCCGAACAGCTGCTGCGCGCAGTTGAAATTGTGCTGCATGCGCGGATCCGCGCCGACGTGGCGGCGCGCGCCCTCGGCGAGCGAAACGACCGGCGCATTGCGC
>DAISJF010000478.1:0-2166 GCA_036821625.1 Rhodanobacteraceae bacterium | reverse complement strand
CGTTCCGCCGCCAGCGTCATTGGGTCGATCCGATTCCGCAGGGCGATCCGACGCCGGCCGCGAACCTGCCGATGTTGCTAGCGACGCACGCCGTACCGAGCGCCGCCGCGACTCCCATTTCACCGATCGACACGACCGACATGACCAGCCATCGTTCCGCCGCCCTCCTGTCGCGCCTGCAGGCGTTGTTCGCCGAGCTGTCCGGAGTCGACCTCGCGAGCCTTCGCCCCGACGCGAATTTTCTCGAGATCGGTTTCGACTCGCTGTTCCTCACGCAGGCGAGCAACGCGCTGCAGAAGCAGTTCGCGACCAAGATCACCGTGCGCACCCTGCTCGAGGATGCGCCGACGTTGAACGCACTCGTCGAACGCATCCTGCCGACGCTGCCCGAAGATGCGCTGCCCGCCGCACAGCCCGTTGCAGCGGCTGCGCCCGGCGCGGCGTTCGCAATGCCGATGGCGATGCCGCTCGCGATGCCCGCCGACGCGGGTGCGCTCGCCGGCGTGTTCGCGCAGCAGCTCGCGATCATCTCGCGACAGCTCGAGATGCTCGGTCTTCGTCCCGGCGCGCCGATGCCGTCGATACCGATCGCAGCGACGGCGCAACCTGCGCCCGGCGTGGCGCCCGCGACACCGCCGCCGATCAAGCACTCGACGAGCGCCGCGGCGCCGGCGCCGACCGCAGCGTTCGGACCGTACCGTCCGCCGAACCGCAGTCCGACCGGCGGCCTGACCGAGCAGCAGCAAAGGAACCTTGCCGCGATCATCGAACGCTACAACCGCAAGACCGCGAAATCGAAAGCGGCGACCGAAGCGAACCGCGCGCATCTCGCCGATCCGCGTTCGGTCGCGGGCTTCCGCCAGATCTGGAAGGAGATGGTCTATCCGATCGTCACGGTCGGCTCGTCGGGATCGCGCCTGAAGGATATCGACGGCAACGACTACATCGACATCACGAACGGCTTCGGCATGATTTTCTTCGGCCACAATCCGCGCTTCGTGCGCGAAGCGGTCGATGCGCAGTACGACGCCGGCATCGAGATCGGCCCGCAGACGCCGCTCGCGGGCGAAGTTTCGAAGCTCGTCTGCGAGATGGTCGGAATGGAGCGCGCCGCGTTCTGCAGCACTGGATCGGAGGCCGTGATGGCCGCGATCCGCGTCGCGCGCACGGTGTCGGGCCGCGACAAGATCGTGATGTTCACGGGCGCGTACCACGGCATCTTCGACGAAGTGCTGGTGCGCCCGACCCGGAGCGGCGACGGCCGCGCGATGCCGATCGCGCCGGGCATCCCGACCGCGATGACGGACAACATGCTCGTGCTCGAATACGGCACGCCCGAGACGCTCGAGACGATCAAGTCGCTCAAGGGCCAGCTCGCCGCCGTGCTGGTCGAGACGGTGCAGAGCCGGCGTCCCGAGTTCCAGCCGCGCGAATTCCTGCACGAACTGCGCAAGATCACGGCCGAGAGCGACACCGCGCTGATCTTCGACGAAGTCGTCACCGGATTCCGCGTGCATCCGGGCGGCGCGCAGGCATTGTTCGGCGTGCGCGCCGACATCGCGACATACGGCAAGGTGATCGGCGGCGGTCTGCCGATCGGCATGGTCGCCGGCAGCGCGAAGTATCTCGACGCGCTGGACGGCGGCGGCTGGCGGTTCGGCGACGACTCCGGCCCCGAGGCCGGCGTCACGTTCTTCGCGGGCACGTTCGTGCGCCATCCGCTCGCGCTCGCGGCTGCGCGCGCGGTACTGCTGCGCCTGAAGCAGGAAGGCCCCGACCTGCAGCGCGGGCTCAACCTGCGCACGACCGCGTTCGTCGAACGCCTCAAGAAGGTCGTCACCGAGCTCGGCGCGCCGGTGCAAGTGAATCATTTCTCCTCGTGGTTCGTCGTTTCGTTCCCGCACGATCTGCCGCTCGCGTCCGTGTACTACACGCTGATGCGCGAGCGCGGCGTGCACACCTGGGAAGGCCGACCGTGCTTCCTGACGCTCGCGCACAGCGATGCGGATCTCGATCATGTCGTTGCGGCGTTCCGTGCGACGCTCGCCGAGATGCAGGCCGCCGATTTCCTGCCCAGGCGCGCCGATGCGCCGCGCAAGGGCCGCGATGCGTCCGGGCGCGAAGCCTGGTTCGTTCCCGATCCGGAGCGACCCGGCAAGTATCTGC
>DAISJF010000477.1:0-2179 GCA_036821625.1 Rhodanobacteraceae bacterium | reverse complement strand
TGTCGACGCTGCACACGAACAACGCGGCCGGCGGCGTCACGCGCATGCTCGACATGGGCGTCGAGGATTATCTGCTCACCTCGACGGTCAACGGCATCCTCGCGCAGCGCCTCGTGCGCAAGCTCGACCGCTCGACGTCGGAGGCCTATGAAGCGCTGCCCGAAGTCGTCAAGGAATTCAATCTCGACCGATTCACCGACGAAAGACCGGTCAGGCTCTACAAGCCGGGCTCTTCGCCGGCGAATCCGACCGGTTACTACGGCCGCACGACGATCATGGAATTCCTGGTCATGACCGACAATCTGCGCCGCATGATCATGCAGCACTCCGGCATGGGTGAGCTCGAAGAGGCGGCGCGCAAGGAAGGCATGCGCACGATGTACGAGGACGGGCTCGTCAAGGCGCTGCAGGGTCAGACGACGATCGAGGAAGTGCTGCGCGTGACGCAGGAAACGGTATGACGCTGTTCTACTACAGGGCGGTCACGCCTGCCGGCGAAACCCTCGAAGGCCAGATGGACGTCGGCACGCACGACGAGGCGATCGGCAAGCTGCAGGATGCCGGCAACATTCCGCTCGAGGTGCGCGAAGCCGACGGCGGCGACACGCGCGGTCTGATCGCGGCGCTGTTCAAGCGCGCGACGTTGCGCGAGGCGCAGGTCCTGCAGTTCACGCAGATGCTGGCGACGCTGCTCGGGGCAGGGCAGCCGCTCGATCGCGCGCTGCAGATTCTGCTCGATCTGCCCGAGGGCGTGAAAGCCAAGAACATGCTCGAGCGCGTGCGCGACCAGGTGCGCGGCGGCACGCCGCTCTCGGACGCGCTCGAGGCCGAGCACGGCAGCTTTTCCAAGCTCTATGTCAACATGGTTCGCGCCGGCGAGACCGGCGGATCGCTCGACAACACGCTGGCCCGGCTTGGCGAATACCTCGAGCGAAGCCGCGCGCTCAAATCCAGCGTCATCAACGCGATGATCTATCCGGCCTTCCTGGTCGGCATGGTCATCTTCTCGCTGATGATCCTGCTGGTCTACGTGGTGCCGCAGTTCGCGCCGATGTTCGAGGACATGAATGTCGAGATGCCGCTGATCACCAGGATCGTGCTCGCGGTCGGTTCGACGCTGCAGAGCTTCTGGTGGCTCATCATCGCGCTGATCGTGCTCGGCGCCGGCTGGTTCCGTCGGCAGATGGCCGATCCGGAGGCGCGGCTCAGGATCGACGAGCGATTGCTCAGGCTGCGCATCGTCGGCGACGTCACGCGCAAGATCGAGACCGCGCGGCTCGCGCGCACGCTCGGCACGCTGCTCAAGAACGGCGTGCCTCTGCTGACCGGGCTCGCGACCGCGCGCAACGTGATGACCAACACCGTGCTCGCGCAATCGGTCGAGCAGGCCGCCGAGGAGGTCAAGACCGGCGGCGGTCTCGGCTATGCGCTCGCGCAGTCCAAGCGCTTCCCGAAGCTCGCGCTGCAGATGATCAGCGTCGGCGAGGAATCGGGCGAGCTCGATTCGATGCTGATCAAGGTCGCCGACACGTTCGACGTCGAAGTCAAGAACACGCTCGACCGCCTGCTCGCCGCGCTGGTGCCGGCGACGACGATCGTGATGACCGTGGTCGTCGCGATGATCATGCTGGCGATCGTGCTGCCGATCATGAACATCGCCGGCGCAGTGCATTGAGAACGGGAATGGGGAACAGAGAATCGGGAATCGGAAGAACGACATTTCACGATTCCCTGTTCCCCATTCCCCATTCCCGAACATCGAGGAAGACAAAAACATGAACAAGACATCGCAATATCGCCGCTTGCCGCGTACGGGCGGTTTCAGCCTGATCGAAATGCTCGCCGTGATCGTGCTGATCGGCATCGTCGCCGGCATCGTCGTGCAGCAGGTCGGCAAGAACGTCGACAAGGGCAAGTACGGCGCGGGCAAGGCGCAGGTCGCCGCGCTGTCCGGCAAGATCGAGGCCTATGCGCTCGACAACGGCTCGCCGCCTGCGCGGCTCGAGGATCTGATCAGCAAACCCGGCAACGCAAGCAACTGGATGGGTCCGTACGCGAAGGAATCCGACCTCAAGGATCCGTTCGGACACGAGTTCCAGTACAAGGCGCCGGGCGACCACGGCGACTTCGACATCACGTTCCTCGGCAAGGACGGGCAGGCCGGCGGCGACGGCGTGAA
>DAISJF010000476.1:0-2182 GCA_036821625.1 Rhodanobacteraceae bacterium | reverse complement strand
GCCGGCCGCATGGACTTTCGGGCAGACCGCTCGCGCGCGGTGGCAGCAGGCCGGACACGCGTATCCGGAGCTGCCGACCGGCAACGGCTTCTGTCTGTATGTTCGGCGCGCGGTCATCGACGCGGTCGGCCTGCTCGACGAGGCGGCGTTTCCGCAGGGCTACGGCGAGGAGAACGACTTCTGCCAGCGCGCCGCGGCGCGCGGCATGCGCCACTGGATCGCCGGCAACGTCTATGTGCGCCACGCGCGCAGCTCGAGTTTCGGCCACGATCGCCGCGCGCGTCTCGGCGACGCCGGCATGGCCGTGCTTCGGAAGCGCTGGCCGAATTACGAGGCCGACGTCGAGGCCAGCCTGCATTCTTTCGAGCGACGCGTGCTGGACTGGCGCGTCCGGCGCGTGTTCGGGGACGCGGACACGACCCATCCTCGCTTTCGCGTGCTGAGCGCCGGCGACATCGCGCCGGCGGATCGCGGCGCATGGCATCTCGTGTCGGGCGGCGCCGCGGTCGAGCTGTCGCACGCGGGAAAGGTCGTGGCATCGCATGCACGGCCCCGCGGCGGCGACGAAGCGGCTTCCGCTTCGCTCGACGAGCACCTGTGGCAGTGGCTGCAGGCTTACGCGATCGAAGCCGTGATCGGGATCGGCAAATTTCCTGCCTCGCTGCCGAGTCTCGCCGCGGCGCTCGGGATTCCGTTCGCGCCCGTCGGAAACGGCGAAGACATCGAAGCAGCCGGCGCGAAAGCGCTCGCCGGAGCGCGGAGTTTCATGGAGCACTCGCGATGAGCTTGCCTTTCCGCCGCGTGCTGATCACCGGCGTCAGCGGCCAGGATGGCGCGCTGCTGGCGTCGCAGCTGCTTGGCGAAGGCGTCATCGTCGTCGGCACGCATCGGCCCGGCGCGCGCGCGTCCGGCGCGGATTTCTGGCGCCTGCAAGAGCTCGGCATCGCGGAGCATCCGGCGCTCACGCTGCGTCCTGTCGATCTGCTCGATGCGGCCGAATGCCGCGCGGCGATCGAAGCCAGCGCACCCGACGCGATCTTCCATCTCGCCGGCCAGTCCAGCGTCGCGGGGTCGTTCCGCGACCCGGTCGGCAGCATCGAGATCAACGGGCTCGGCACCGTACACATGCTCGAAGCGATGCGCGACAAGGCGCCGCAGGCCCACTTCGTGCTCGCTTCGAGCGCCGAGATCTTCGGCGCGCCCGAGCAGGCGCCGCAGAACGAATCGACGCCGCTCGCGGTGACTTCGCCGTATGGCCTTTCCAAGCTGCTCGCACACGGCGCAGTCACGAGCTGGCGCGAAAGCTTCGGACTGCGCGCGTCGTGCGCGATCCTGTTCAACCACGAATCCGAATGGCGCGATCCGTCCTTCGTCACGCGCAAGCTAAGCCTCGGCGCGGCGCGCATCGCGCTCGGCCGCGCGGAGTCGATCACGCTCGGCAATCTCGATGCGTGCCGCGACTTCGGCTATGCGCCCGACTACGTCGCCGCGATGGCCGCGATGGCGGCACGCGAGCAGGGCAGCGACTACGTGCTCGCGACCGGCGCGGCATCCAGCATCCGCGATTTCGCTTGCACCGCCTTCGCAGCGGCGGGCATTACGCTCGACTGGTTCGGTGACGGATTCGAGGAGGCGGGCGTCGAGCGCGGCAGCGATCGCGTGTGCATCCGCATCGATCGCGACCTGTTCCGGCCCAGCGACGCGCCGCTCTTCGTCGGCGACGCCTCGCGCGCGCGACGCGATCTCGGTTTTTCGCCTTCGCTCGACGCGGCGGGTCTCGCGCGGCGCATGGTCGAAGCCGACCTCGCGCGCGAACGCCGCGCGGCCGCCGTCGGCACGCGCTAGATGCGCGTGATCTTCAACGTCGACGCGATCACCGCGCCGCTGACCGGCATCGGCCGCTACGCGCTGGAGATCGCGCGTGGTCTCGCGGGGCACGCCGCGATCGAGGAGCTCCGGCTGTACTCGGCCTACCGATGGGTCGACGATCCGGCGCAGGCGCTGTCGGCGAACCGCACGATCGCGGCGCTGCGGCGCAGCGTTCCGTTCAAGACACAGGCACTGGAGCTTTACACGCAGCTGCGCGGCGCGCTGTTCCGGCTGCATACGCGGCGGATGCGCGGCTGGCTTCTGCATACGCCGAACTACGTGCTGATGCCGTTCGACGGCCCGGCGGTGACGA
>DAISJF010000475.1:0-2190 GCA_036821625.1 Rhodanobacteraceae bacterium | reverse complement strand
CGAACGGAATGTACCCACCGTGCAGCGCAAGACCATTCATGACCGCGGCCATGCCGAACTCGCGCACGCCATAGCTGATGTAGCGCCCTGCCTCGCCGCGCTTCAGCGTCGCCGCGTTCTTCCAGATCGTGAGATTCGAATGCGTGAGGTCCGCCGAGCCGCCGATCATTTCCGGAACGGCCGGCGCGAACGCTTCGATCGCGAGCTGGCTCGCCTTGCGTGTGGCGACCGATTCGGCCTTCGCATTCGACGTTTCGACGAGTTCCGCGGCGATCTTCTCGAAGGTGCCCGGCAGTTCGCCTGCCAGCCGTCGCACGAACTCGGCGCCGGCTTCGGGATAGGCGGCGCAATAGCGGTCGAAGCGGCGGTCCCAGTCGGCCTGCAGCTCCGCGCCGGCTTCGCGCGCATCCCACTCGTGCGCGATTTCGTCGGGAATCTCGAACGGTGCGTGGCGCCAGTCGAGCGCCTGTCGCGTCGCCGCGATCTCGTCGGCGCCGAGCGGCTCGCCGTGCGCTTTCGCGGTGCCGGCACGCGTCGGCGCGCCCTTGCCGATCGCGGTCTTGCACACGATCAGCGTCGGCCGCTCCGGATCGCTCTTGGCGAGATCGATCGCGCGATCGACCGCATCGACATCGTGGCCGTCCAGAGCGTCGATGACCTGCCAGCCGTAGGCGCGGAAGCGTTTCGCCGTATCGTCGGTGAACCAGTCGCCGACCTTGCCGTCGATCGAGATGCCGTTGTCGTCGTAGAACGCGATCAGCCGGCCGAGCTTCCAGGTGCCGGCGAGCGCGCAGGCCTCGTGCGAGATGCCTTCCATGAGACACCCATCGCCGAGAAACACGTACGTGTAGTGATCGACGATCGCGTGCCCCGGCTGGTTGAACTCGGCAGCGAGCAGCCGCTCGGCGAGCGCCATGCCGACTGCGTTGCCGATGCCCTGGCCGAGGGGTCCCGTGGTCGTCTCGACGCCCGGCGTGACGCCGACTTCGGGATGGCCCGGCGTTTTCGAGTGCAGCTGGCGGAAGCGCTGCAACTCCGTGATCGGCAGGTCATAACCGGTCAGATGCAGCAGCGCGTACTGCAGCATCGAGCCGTGTCCGTTCGAGATCACGAAGCGGTCGCGATCGGGCCACTCCGGATCGCGGGGATTGTGGCGAAGATGCCGCGTCCACAGCGCGACCGCGATCTCGGCCATGCCCATCGGCATGCCCGGATGACCCGACTTCGCCTTTTCGACCGCGTCGGCGGCAAGAAGGCGAATGGCATTGGCGAGACGCGCGCAGTTGGCGGTGGATGCCGGTCCTGCGGCGTCGCTCACCCCACCGTCCGCTTTGCGGACGGTCCCTCCCTCTCCTGCTGCGCGGGCGAGGGACGTCGGCCGGCCTGCGGCCGTATCGTATTCCACGGCGTTCATGCGACGGCCTCCAGATGCGTCTGTCGCGCCTCGGCTTTCTGCTTGCGCTCGAGGATGCGCCAGACGAACGGCGTGAAGATGATTTCGATCGCGAGCTCCATCTTCCCGCCGGGCACGACGATCGTGTTTGCGCGCGACATGAACGAGTCGTGCAGCATCGACAGGAGATAGCGGAAGTCGATGCCTTTCGGATCGCGGAAGCGGATCACGACGAAGCTTTCGTCCGCGCTCGGGATCGCGCGCGCGATGAACGGGTTCGAGGTGTCGACGGTCGGCACGCGCTGCAGGTTCACGTGCGTGCGCGAGAACTGCGGGCAGACGTAATGCACGTAGTCGTGCATGCGGCGCAGGATCGTGTCCATGACCGCTTCGGTCGAATAGCCGCGCATCGAGCGGTCGCGATGGAGTTTCTGGATCCATTCGAGGTTGATGACCGGCACGACGCCGATCAAAAGGTCCGGATGCTTCGCGATATTGATGTTGTCGTGCACGACCGCGCCGTGCAGGCCTTCGTAGTAGAGAAGATCGGACGGCGGCACGTCTTCCCAGGCCGTGAACGTGCCGGGGTCCTGCTTGTACGGCTCGGCCTCGGCCGCGTCGTGCAGATACTTGCGACGCTTGCCCGAGCCCGTCGCGGCGTAGTCGGCAAACAGCCGCTCGAGATCCTCGAACAGGTTCGCCTCGTGGCCGAAGTGGCTGAAATGCGAGTGCGCCTGCTTGTCTGCGGTTGCGACCGCTTCGCGCATCGCCTTGCGGTCGTAGCGGTGGAAGCTGTC
>DAISJF010000474.1:0-2194 GCA_036821625.1 Rhodanobacteraceae bacterium | reverse complement strand
CTGACTGGGTGCGCGTGTGCGCGACCGCCGAGCTCCTGCCGGGCGAGTACCGCGTCGTCTACGACGGCGACACGCCGATCGCGGTGTTCAACATCGACGGTGAGCTCTATGCGATCGAGGACATCTGCACGCACGATGGCGGCGAGCTGACCGGCGGCGTGATCGAGGGTCGCCAGGTCGAGTGCCCGCGCCATGGCGCGCGCTTCGACATCATCACCGGCGAAGCGCTGACGCCGCCGGCCTACGAACCGACCGCCACGTTCCCGGTGAAGGTCGAGGACGGCGCCGTCTACACGCGCGACGACCGCGGGGACTGAGCCTCGGCCGCGGCGAGTGCGGGAAAACGCAGCGTGACGCGCAGACCGCGGCCGCCATGGCCGCGCGCGAATGCGAGCGCAGCCTGATGGCGCTCGGCGATCCGCCGCACGATCGCGAGCCCGAGGCCGGATCCTTCGCGCATCGCACCCGGCGCGCGGAAGAAGCGTTCGCCGAGCCGCGGCCACCATTCCTCGCCGACGCCGGGGCCATCGTCCTCGACCGACAGCGATACGGTGCGCAGCTCGCGCACGACTTCGACCGTCACGCTGCCGCCCGAGCCGACGTAGCTGAGCGCATTGTCGACGAGATTGACGAGCGCTTCGCGCAGCATGACCGCATCACCGGTCACCATCGCGTCCGCGTTCGGACCGGCGTAGCCGAGATCGATGTTCGCCGCCAGCGCGCGCGGCACGCATTCGGCGACGTGATCCCGTGCGAGACGCGCGATATCGACCGGCGCCAGCGGCGGATCGTCGACATTCGACTGCGTGCGCGCGAGCGCAAGCAGCTGGCCCGCCGCACGGCCGGCGCCGGCGGACAGCCGCTCGACGTGGACGAGTGCCTCGCGCACGCTGTCGGGCCGCGGATCGGCGAGCGCACGTTCGGCCTGGAGGCGGAGCCCCGCCAGCGGCGTACGCAGCTGGTGCGCGGCGTCCGCGATGAACCGGTCCTGCAGGTCAAGGAGTCCGCGCAGACGTGCAAGCAGCAGGTCGACGGTGCGCGACAGCGGCCGGATCTCGACCGGCACGATGCTCTGATCGAGCGGTGAGAGATCGCGCGTGCGCCGGCCGGCCAGATGCGTCGTCAGCGGCTCGAGCAGATACAGCCCGCGGCTGACGCCGAACCAGACCAGGACCAGCACGAGCGCGATCAGGCCGAGCACGATCGGCAGCACGCCGATCAGGATCTCGCGCGCGAGCGCGTGGCGTTCGCGCAGGGTCTGCGCCACCGACACGACGATCAGGTCGCCGGGATCCTCGCCGGGCAGCGTCAGCGTGGCGATGCGCAGGCTGCGTTCGTCGATCGTGAGCGTTTTGAGCTGCGGTTTCGCGCCGGGCGGCGGCAACGGTTGCGGAAGCGGCAGATCGAGATTCGCCGCGAGCGTGCCGTGATGCACGCTGCGCACGGAGTAGTAGTTCGGATCCTGCGAATCGACTTCGAACAGGATGCGGGCCTGCGGGTTGAGCTCCTGGTAGCGCGCGTCGCTCAGCATCATGCGCTCGAGCGCGCGCAGCGCATCGACCAGCGCGCGATCGTAGTTCGTGTTCGCGTAGTGCAGCGCGAGCACGTAGACCAGCGCGCCGCTGATCAGCCACGCCAGCGCCACGGGCGCGACCAGGAATGCGAGCAGGCGCCGCCTGAGGCTAGGCGGTCGACGCATGGTCGGTTTCCAGGAGGTAACCGAGCCCGCGCACCGTGCGCACGTGCACGCCGCTGCCTTCGAGCTTGCGGCGCAGCCGGTGCACGGCGATGTCCAGACCGTTGTCGGTGAGACTCGTGTCCCAGGTGCACAGCGCGTCGATCAGCTGTTCGCGGCTCATCACGCGGTCGAGGCGCGCGACGAGCGTTTCGAGCAGACCGAACTCGCGCGGCGTCAGCTCGAGCGGCGTGTCGTCGACATGCGCGCGCCGACGCGGCAGGTCCAGGCGCAGCCGGCCGAGCTTGAGCTCGGGCACGCCCTGCGTCGTGCGCCGGCGCAACAGCGCGCGCACGCGCGCCTCGAATTCGCTCAACGCGAACGGCTTGACCAGATAGTCGTCGGCGCCGAGGTCGAGCGCGCGCACGCGCTCGTCGAGCGACTCGCGCGCGGTCGCGACGAGCACGGGCACAGCATCCGCGCGCGCGCGCAGGCGGCGCAGCAGCTCGACGCCGTCCA
>DAISJF010000473.1:0-2202 GCA_036821625.1 Rhodanobacteraceae bacterium | reverse complement strand
CTGGCGATCGACCTTCTCTTCGTAGTGCTGCGCGGAGACCGCCACGCCGAACGTGTTGTCGGCGCTCTTCCCGCTGTACAGGAACGACGCGTTCGGCTTGGTCGTATCGGACTGGTCGCCGTAGGTCACGCCGACGGAGCCCGAGATCGTGTTGTTCGGCAGATCCAGCGGCTCGCGCGTGTGCATGATCACGGTGCCGCCGACGCTGCCTTCGGGAAGGCGCGCCTCGAGCTTGCCGAGGATTTCCGGCGCGAGCAGCGTGTAATCGAAGCCGCGGTTCGGCTGCTCGCCGTAGAGCCAGGTCGTTTCCGCGACCGGATGTCCGTCGAGGAACGTCAGGTTCAGGCTCGGATCCGTGCCGTTGATGCTGACGCGCTCGCCCTGGCCGAAGCGCCGGTCGATGGTGACGCCCGGAATCTGCGCCATCGCTTCGGCCACGTTGGTGCTCGGGAACTTGCCGATGTCCTCGGCGGTGATTGCATCGAGGATCGCGTTCGCATCGCGCTTGGTTTCCAGCGAGCGCTTCAGGCTCTCGCGGATGCCGTGCACGACGATGGTTTCCATCTCCTGGCCGCTCGACGTCGTCGCATCCTGCGATGCGGCCGCGGGACCGGCGGCAGGCGCGGCATCGGGCGTCTGCACGGTGCCTGTCTGCGCGGCGGGAGCGGGCGCTTCCTCGGCATACAGCGCGCCCGCAAAGCTCAAGCCGGCGAGGATGCTGGCTGACAGTAGGGTTCTACGGCACGTCATGACACTCCCCTCTCGTAGTTGTATCGGCTCAGGTGCGCTTGCGCGCGTCGTTTCGCCGTCTCATGGTGGTACTGCATCAGGTGCAACCCCTCGAACAAAAAACCCCGCGCCCGCTACGCATGGCTGCGCTCGCGGGCGCGTGCGTCGATCGAATACCTGTCGAGATACCAGCTGGCCGCGCCGATCACGCCGAGCTGCGCGTGTTCGATCAGCCGCACGGGCGTGCGCGCGAGTACCTGGCGCATCATTCCCTTGTCGAGGAACCGCTCGACGAACGCGCTCTGTGCCAGCAACTTCTTCATCTGCGGCAGCACGCCGCCGGCGAGATAGATGCCGCCCTGGGCGCCATAGAGCAGCGCGAGGTCGCCGAGCACGCCGCCGAGCCAGCCGCAGAACACGGCGACCGTTTCGCTGGCGATCGCATCGCTTTCCGCGAGCGCGGCCGCGGTGATCTCCGCCGGCGTGCGCTGCGGCGCCGGCGTGCCGCGCAACGCCGCGAGCACGCGATAGAGGTTGGCAAGGCCGGTGCCGGACAGCACGTGCTCGATGTGCACGCGCGGGCTCTGCCTGCGCAGCGCGCGCACGATCTCGATTTCGAGATCCGTCTGCGGCGCCAGCGTCGCGTGTCCGGCTTCCGTCGCGAGGATCACCGGGCGCGGCGCATGCGGAATGCGCAACGCGGCGCCGAGACCGGTGCCCGGGCCGACGACGAGCATCGGCCCGGGCAGGGCCGCCTGGGCCGGCCCGCTCAACAGCACCGCGCTCGACGCATCGACGTGGCCGATCGCATAGGCGACTGCTTCGAAGTCGTTGACGATGGCGAGCTCACCGACGCCGAGCGCGCGTCGCAGATCCGAAACCGATACCGTCCACGGCAGGTTGACGTTGACGACCGCGTCGTCGATGACGTAGCCGGCCAGCGCCAGCGCAATGCGGTCGATCTCGCTGCCGCCGACCGACGTGCGGAACTCATCGATGATGGCTGCCAGACTTGGATAGTCGGCGCAGGCGTATTTCCGGTATTGCAGGATGGCGAAGTCGTCGGCACCGCCGGGGCCGGCCTCGAGCAGCGCGACGCGCGCATGCGTGCCGCCGACGTCGGCCGCGATCAGAGATGCGGCACTCGCTTGCGCGAGCTCGCCCTGGCTGGTCGTTGCGCCCACTCTTCCCTCTCCGCAATAACTGCCGCCGCCGGTTCGTGCGACCGGTTCGGTGCGGCGCAGTCTGGCACGAATGACAACGTTGTCAATACGCACTGCAAAATGGTGACGGAACAAGGATTTGTGGCGGCCTGACGAGCCCGGAATCCATGTCCCCGCTTCAAGCACGACCACGTAAAAACAAGCCAAAAGTGTCGATTCCCTGGCGCCGAACGCGATCAGGACCGCTGTGCTGACACCGTTGATAATCCCTGCCGGCGAGCGGACAATCCGATGCAAGCCGGCGCGTGAC
>DAISJF010000472.1:0-2203 GCA_036821625.1 Rhodanobacteraceae bacterium | reverse complement strand
GTCGTCGAGGATCACGACCATGCGGCCGGCGCGGATCTCGTCGAGAAGCTCGGGAATCGAGGCGAAGCTCATGGAATGTCCCGAAATGTCGCGCATGCGCGTCACGAGGCGTCCGAATCCATCAGCCGCTCGACGTATCTTGCAACAAGATCGACTTCGAGATTCACCGGATTACCCGGCCGGCGCACGCCGAAGGTCGTCACCGTCAGCGTGTGCGGGATCAGGGTGACACCGAATGTATCGCCGTCCACGTCGTTGACGGTCAGGCTGACGCCATCGATCGCGATCGAGCCCTTGACCGCGATGTATCGCGCGAGCTCGGGCGGCGCACAAAAAATCCAGCGCTGCGCGGCGCCGTCGTCGTGCACGCGCTCGATCCGGCCGACGCCGTCGACGTGTCCGGCCACGAGATGGCCGCCGAGCCGATCCGCGAGGCGCAGCGATTTCTCGAGATTGACCGGATCGCCGACGCCGTGCGCACCGAGCGTCGTGCGCGCGAGCGTCTCCGCGGAAAGATCCGCGGAAAAACGCGCGCCGTCACGCGCGACGACCGTCAGACAAACGCCCGCGACCGCGATGCTGTCGCCGATGCGCACGTCGTCGAGCCCGAGCGCTGCCGCTTCGACATCGACGCGCGCGTCGCCGCCGCGACGCTCGAGAGTGCCGATGCGGCCGACGGCCTGGACGATACCGCTGAACATTCCATTCTCCGTTGACCCGCTTCGGCGGCGATGCCGCCGACGCGTGCGGTCCCTCAAGGTTTGCGATCCGGTCCGACCGGCCGCAACAGCAGGCGCGTATCCTCGCCGATCTGTCGGCGTTCGGACACGAGAAACGACAGGCGATCCGACATCGCCGCGAGCGACGGCAGCACCGCCAGCGGCTTCGCACGATCGCCGAGCAGCATCGGCGACACGTACAGCAGCAATTCGTCGACGAGATCCTGCTCGAACAGCGCCCCGCACAGCACGGCGCCCGCTTCGACCTGCAGCTCGTTCACGCCGCGCGCGGCGAGCAGCGCCATGATCGCTCCGAGGTCGAGGTGCCCGTCGCGGATTTCAATGGCGGCCGTTTCGACGGCGGCGTGACGCTCGTCCGCGAGCGCCGCCGGGGCATGCAGCACCAGCGTCGGCACGCTGCCGTCGAGCAGATGCGCCTCGGCCGGCAAGTCCAGATGCGCATCCAGCACGACGCGAAGCGGCGGCACCGGCGGGACATCATCCGGATCGGTCCTCGCCGAAGCCATTTCATCGAGGCGCAGCGTCAAGCGCGGGTTGTCGACGCGTGCGGTGCCGCTGCCGGTCAGGATCGCCGAGCTTCGTGCGCGCCAGTGCTGCACGTCCGCGCGTGCGGGCGCGCCCGTGATCCACTGCGATTCTCCGTTCGCCGCGGCGGTACGTCCGTCGAGCGTCGTCGCGAGCTTGATGCGCACCCACGGACGTCCGCGCTCGACGCGGCTGAAGAATCCGCGGTTGATCTCGCGCGCCGCCTCGCGCAACAGACCGTGTTCGATCTCGATGCCCGCCGCACGCATCCGTTCGGGCGCGCCGCCGCCCTCCTGGAATGCATCCTCGCTCGCGACGACGACACGCGCGACGCCGGCTTCGATCAGCGCATCGGCGCACGGCGGCGTGCGGCCGTGCTTGCCGCACGGCTCGAGCGTCACGTACGCAGTTGCGCCGCGGGCGCGCGCGCCGGCGGCGCGCAGTGCGAAGACTTCCGCGTGCGGTCCACCCGCGCGCTGGTGCCAGCCTTCGCCGACGATCTCGTCGCCGTGCGCGACGACGCAGCCCACGCGCGGGTTCGGGTGCGTGGTCGCGAGCCCGCGCTCGGCGAGGCGCAGCGCGCGCGTCATCAGCGCATGGTCGCTCGCGGAGAACACGGCGGCTCAGCCTTTGACTTTGCGCGTCGTGGATTCGTCGAGCAGCGGCAGCTGCAGACCTTCGATCGCCGGCAGATCGCGCTGCAGGCGCTCGATCTCTTCGCGGAATTCCTGAACGTCCTGGAAGCTGCGATAGACCGAAGCGAAGCGGATGTACGCGACCTGGTCGAGCTTCTTCAATTCGCGCATGACGAGCTCGCCGATCCGCATCGACGGCACTTCGCGCTCGCCGCCGCGGCGAAGCTCTTCGACGACGCTGCGCACCGCGGCGTCGACCTGCTCGCTGGATACCGGCCGCTTCTGCAACGCACGCTCGAAGCC
>DAISJF010000471.1:0-2203 GCA_036821625.1 Rhodanobacteraceae bacterium | reverse complement strand
CCATAGCTCGCCGTCGCGACGATCGCGCGCGTCGCGATGAAAAGCCGCGGTCCGGGAATCAGGCCTTCGTCGATCGCGCGCTTGAGCGAGACATCCGCATATCCGGCGCCCTCGGTGCCGAGATCGCGCAGCGTCGTGAAACCGGCGAGCAGCGTGACGCGCGCGTGCTCGGCGGCCTCGAGGGTTCGATAGTCCTGCGGCTCCTCGAGCACCTGATCGTTCCAGAGCGTCTCGTTGTACGGATGCAGGAACAGATGCACATGCAGGTCGATCAGGCCCGGCGTCAGCGTCGCGCCCGGGAGCTCGATGCGCGTCGTGTCGGCCGGCGCGTCGATCTTCCCGGCCGGTCCGACCGCTGCGATCGCGCCGTCGTGAACCAGCACGGCCCAGCCCGCGTGCGTGACATCGCCGTCGGCGGTCCAGACGCCCGCGGGAAGCAACAGCACGCTCGACTCCGCCGCCGCGACGGACATCGCGAAGCCGCATTGGAAAATCAGGCACAGGATCGTTCGGAATCGCATCTTCGGTCGGCCTTCGTGGAGCCGGAGCGAGCGTATCGGATCGCGATTCTGCGCAGGATTGTCATTCGTTCCTAATATACGTACTATTGTACGTATGAAAGCCGATGACCTGACCGCGAACCAGCAGCGCGTCCTGAGCTTCATCCAGCGCTGCCTGACCCAGCAGGGCCACTCACCGAGCCTCAGGGAAATCGCGGAAAATCTTGGGCTTAGCAGCCATAGCTCAGCGCAGGATTACGTCGAGGCGCTGGTCCGCAAGGGCGTGCTCGAACGATTGCCCGGCTCTAACAAGCCCATCCATCGGGGCCTGCGTCTTCCACACCGCTTGCGCGATCACTCCAGGGCGCCGGCGGCGATCCCGATCCCCCTCGTCGGACGGGTCGCCGCCGGCAGCCCGATCCTCGCCGCGGAAAACATCGAGGCGCACCACGACGTCGATCCCGGCCTGTTCCGCCCGCGCGCCGATTACCTCTTGCGCGTCGTCGGCCTCAGCATGCGCGATGCCGGCATCCTCGACGGCGATCTGATCGCGGTGCACAAGACCGGCACGGCCGAGCACGGCCGCATCGTCGTCGCGCGCCTCGACGACGAAGTCACCGTCAAGCAGCTCGAACAGCGCAATGGCCGCGTGCGTCTGCTGCCGGCCAATCCCGGATTCGCGCCGATCGAAGTCGATCCGCGCCGGCACGCGTTCGCGATCGAAGGTTTGTATGTCGGATTGATCCGCTCCAGCCCCCGCACTCGACAAGGATGAGTCGCCATGTTCACGAGTTCCTCCGAAGCGGTCGCTTCCGTCGCCGTCGATTCTTCTGAATTCGCGCAGGCCGCACCCGTCGTTGCGCGACGCGGGCCGAAGTCCGCGCCTGCTCCGCGTCCGCTGCGAGACGACAGCGCGCTCGCCGAAGTGCTGCGTCATCCCGGCATCTGGCGACGCGGCAACGCGCCGCGCATCGCCGGCGACTCCCAGCCGACCGGCTTCGCTAGTCTGGATGCGCGGCTTCCCGGCGCCGGCTGGCCGCGCGGCGCGCTCAGCGAGATCCTGATCGAGCACGACGGCATCGGCGAATGCCGTCTCGTGCTGCCCGCACTCGCCGCGCTCACGCAGGCGCGCCAGCGCGTGGTCTTCGTCGCACCGCCCTACATTCCGTACCCGCCGGCACTCGTCGCCGCCGGCATCGATCTCGCCCAGATCGTGCACATCGAAGCCGGCGCCGCCGATACGCACTGGACCGCCGAGCAATGCCTGCGCGCCGGCTGCTGCGGCGCCGTGCTGAGCTGGATGCCGCAAGCGGACTATCGCGAGTTGCGTCGCCTGCAGCTCGCCGCGGAAACCGGTGCGGCGCTCGCGTTCGTGTTCCGGCCGTTGAGTGCTGCGAGAGAGACAAGTCCCGCGGCACTGCGTCTCAAGGTTTCGATCTCGGAATGCGGACCCCGAATCGACGTACTGAAATGCCGTGGACTGCAGCGGCAGGAAGGCATTGCGATGAGAGGAGCGGAACTGCAGTCGGCCTGACGCGATGAAAGTCAAGGAGCTCATCGCCTTGCTGGAATCCCGAGGATGGTTCCAGGCGCGCCAGAAAGGCAGTCATCGGCAGTTTCAGCATCCTTCGAGGGAAGGGTACGGTCACCGTCTCCGGCAAGCCGAACGTCGATGTTCCTGTCGGCACCCTTCACAGCGTCTT
>DAISJF010000470.1:0-2218 GCA_036821625.1 Rhodanobacteraceae bacterium | reverse complement strand
GGCCGCCCGCGCGCATGCGCTCGGCCACGAGATCCATGACGCCGAGGCGCAGCCATGCTTCGCTGTCGGTCGCGGCGACGCGCATCGGCAGCACGATTGCGCCCACCGCCTCGCGCGGTGCGGGCGGCGTCGCATTCCGCCATACGCGCAGGCCAAGAATCGTCGCGACGATCGCAGCCAACGCGAGCGCGGCCGCCCATGCGATGCGCGGAAATCCCGCAGCGCTGCGCTGCAGCGCGGGCGTGCGCGGCCCTGCCGAAGTCAACGGCGGCGCGTCGGCGGAGGGCGGCGCTACGTTCGCCGCTGTCAGCCGCGGCAACGCAGCGGCGTCGTCGACGATCGTGACGTCGGCGACCCAGCGGTAACCGAAGCGCGAGACCGTGCGGATCACGTTCTGCGCCTGGCCGTCGTCGTTGACCGCGCGGCGAGCGCGCAACACGGTCTGGCCGAGCTGCGTGTCGGACACGTCGACGCGCCCCCAGATCGCGGCGACGAGCTCGTCCTTGCCGACCGCGCGGTCGCGATGCTCGAGCAGGTACGCCAGACAGTCGAACGCGCGCGGCGAGATCGCCACCGGCGTGTCGCCGTGCCTGAGCTCGCGCGTGCTCGCGGTCAGCGAGAAGTCGTCGAATCGGTAAGTCGCCATCGTCATCCACGAACGTTAGCCCCGGGCTGCAGTCTTGGCGAGCCCTTGCGCTGCGGACACGCGGTGGCGCGAGGCAATTCCGCGATCGGTTCCGAGAGAGGCTGGCCCCGCCGCGCCGCCTCTCGTCACTTGCCGACAAAAGCGGCCTCGGCCGCGCGGAGCGGCCGATTGGACTGTCAAGGCCACGTGACGGCAGCTCCGAGAACCCGCATAGACAGCGTGAAATTCGCCGGAAATCGCGGACATGCGCCGATGGCGCGCCAATTGCAAAACAGAAGTTGTCCTACTCATTCGCTGTTGCAGTACTTGCCATGAAAACCTTCGCGCTGGCTGGTCTTGCCGAAATCGAGCGTAACGAGCTGACCCGGCTGCTGGCCAGGGCCGGCACGACGCTCGACGAGCCGTGGACCGTCCACGAGGGCAGCGGCCGCGCCGATCTCGTCGTGATCGATCCCGAGCAGTTCGCCGGCCGCGTGGCGCGCGTTCGCGCGCTGAACGAGCGCACGAACTTCGCCGTGATCATCGATGCCGAGGCGGAGACGCCGGAAGCATGGCTGGTGCTGCGCCGTCCGCTGACGACACAGGCGCTGGTCGAAATGTTGAACCGCGCCAGCTGCTGCGATTCGTCTCCGGGCGAGTCGCGCGTTGCGGAGCCGGCGCCGGCCGAGCCGCGCGAAGCCGAAGTAGCCGATGTCCGCGCGTGCTTCCAGACACCTCGCGCACCGCGCACCTGCACCGATTTCCAATCGCTCGTCCAGCGCGGCCCGCTGGTGATCGAGCGTCAGGGTCTGCCGCGACTCGTGATCGATCCGGCGGCCGGCAACTATCATGCAAATGCGCCGCTCTCGCGGCTCGAGCCGTATTTCCTCGATCCGCTGAAGGGCAGCGAGTACCGCCAGCTGCCGACGGCGCGGCTCGTGGAAATGCGTGGCACCGCGCCGGGGCGTCCGCTCGTGCACCTGCACTGGATGAGCGCACTGTTGCGCTCGAACGGATGTCTCGGCGCCCATCTCGATCCGGGCGGCACCTATCGCGTGCAGCGCTGGATGAGCGTGTACGGCGAATACCGCAAGCAGTACCGCATCGCGACGATGATGCTGCGGCCGCTGCGCCTGCACGAGATCGCGCGCAAGGCCGACGCGAAGATGATCGACGTGTTCGACGTCGTCAACGCATACGATGCGATCGGGCTGCTCGAGTGGGAGCCGCGCAAATCGCGCTTCGCAGCAGCCGAGCGTCAGCGCGAGCAGGCAGCCTCGGCCGGCTCGCGTCGCCTGCTTGCAGCCGCGGCGTTGCTGACGCGCTGAGCGTCGCGCTCAGCGTTTCACGTAGGCGTTGCACTGCACTTCGACGCGCGCGTTGAGCGCGAGCCCGCTCGCCGCGAACGCCATGCGCGCGGGGAAGCGATCCTTGAAGTAGCCGCGATAAACCTCGTTGAACGCCGGCCATTCGGAGATGTCGGCAAGCGCGACCGTGCATTGCACGATGCGATCGTACGACGAGCCGTAGCGCTTGAGAGCCGCGCCGATATTGTCCATGACCTGCTTGGTCTCGGCCTTGATGCCGCCGGCG
>DAISJF010000469.1:0-2219 GCA_036821625.1 Rhodanobacteraceae bacterium | reverse complement strand
GAAGCCGATCCGCCGGAGCCGCCGTTCGTTGCGCTCTTGGTCTCCGGCGGTCATTCCATGCTGATCGAGGTCGAGGCGATCGGCCGCTATCTGATGCTCGGCGACACGCTCGACGATGCCGCGGGCGAGGCCTTCGACAAGACCGCCAAGCTCATGGACCTGCCGTACCCGGGCGGCCCCGCACTGGCAAAAATTGCCGGGCAGGGCAGGCCGAACGTGTTCCGCTTCGCGCGCCCGATGACCGACCGGCCCGGCCTCGATTTCAGCTTTTCGGGCCTCAAGACCCAGGTCCTGCTGGCCTGGCGGAACAGCGATCGCAGCGAGCAGACGAAAGCCGACGTCGCGCGCGCGTTCGAGGAGGCGATCGTGGACACGCTCGTAATCAAGTGCCGACGTGCGCTGAGCGCGACCGGCGCGCGCGCGCTCGTCGTCGCGGGCGGCGTCGGTGCGAATAAGGAGCTGCGCCGCCGACTCGCGCAAGCAGGCGTCGAGGAAGGCTTCCGCACCTATTTCCCGCGTCCCGAGTTCTGCACCGACAACGGCGCGATGATCGCGCTCGCGGGTGCGCTGCGGCTCGCGGCGGGTCAGCTCGAGCCGCCCGCGATCACGGTGCGGCCGCGCTGGGATCTGGCCTCGCTTCGTCCGCTCACCGCACAGGGTTGATCGCAGAATCCATGGACCTCGTTTTCATCGAAGACCTGCGCATCGACACGATCGTCGGCATCTACGACTGGGAACGCCGCACGCGCCAGACCATTGCGCTCGACATCGAGATGGCGTTCGACAACCGGCGTCCCGCGGCCAGCGACGCGATCGCGGACACGCTCGACTACAAGGCCGTTTCGAAGCGACTGATCAGTTTCGTCGAAGGTTCCAGCTTCGAGCTGGTGGAAACGCTGGCCGAACGCTGCGCCGCGCTGATCCGCGAGGAATTCGGTGTGCCGTGGCTCCGGCTTCGCTTGTCGAAACCCGGCGCGGTGCGCGGCGCGCGCGCGGTCGGCGTCGTGATCGAACGCGGCGAGCGGCCGTGAACCATCGCGCATGGGTCGCCGCGCCGGCGATCGCGCAGGCTGACGCGCCGATGGACGCGCCGTGCATCGCGCCTATCTGAGCCTCGGCTCCAACATCGAGCCCGCAACGCATCTGCGCGCCGCACTCGGCGAGCTGCGCGCACGCTTCGGCTCGCTCATGATTTCGCCGGTCTATCGATCCCGTGCCGTCGGCTTCGACGGACCCGATTTCCTCAATCTCGCAGTCGGGCTCGATACGGAGCTCGATGCGGTCTCGCTCGATGCCTGGCTGCACGCGCTCGAGGATCGCCAGGGTCGCCGCCGCGATGTGCCGCGCTATGCGAGCCGCACGCTCGACGTCGACATCGTGCTGTTCGACGAGGCGGTGATCGAGGGGCCGGGTCATCTCAGGATCCCGCGCGCGGAGCTCGCGCTGCCTTTCGTGCTCGAGCCGCTTTGCGATATTGCGCCGGACGCGCGCGATCCGGTCAGCGGGCGCCGGCTCGCCGAGATCCTGCGCGAGCAGGGGCGGGACCCGGCCCTGGAGCGCCTGGACATCGAGATCGGCTGATTGCCTGAACGGCCCGCGAGCCCGGCTTTACGCGCTCCCGCGAATGAAAATGTCGATTACTTCACAGTTTTGAGGGAAACTGGACGAAGTCCGCCCCGGGCGGGCGGTTACATGGGGCGCCCGGTACATGTTCAATTTCCTGGCGGCGACCTTCGGCCGCCACCAGACGCGGCCGCCACCGCCGTCCGACCACTACGCTGCACACGACGCCGCGCTGGCCGACGCAGTGCGCTTCCGCCCGCGCCTGACCGCGCAGGTGCTGCGCGATCACGAGGTAGCGCGGCAGCAGATGCGGGCATTGCTCGACGCCTGCCGCGCCCATGACGAGGACGCCGAGATCAACTGCCTGCGCCGCTTCGCCGAAAGCTACCGGCGCACCGGCCTGACCAAGAGCGTGCAGCTCTACCCGTACCTGCGCTGGGCGCTCGAGCGCGACCGCATGGCGATGATCCAGTTCAAGTCGACCACCCACGACCGCTCGCTCGAGCTCGGTCTCATGATGGTGTCGATCACGGTGGCCACCGTCGGCTGGTTCCGTCCCGGCGTGGACGAGAGCGTGGCGCTGGCGCCCGGCGTGCGCGCGATCCTGGATCCGAACGACCTCGACGTCGACGGGGCGCCGCCGCGCACACACGAGG
>DAISJF010000468.1:0-2228 GCA_036821625.1 Rhodanobacteraceae bacterium | reverse complement strand
TGCACTTCATCAAAGGGGGCGCGCCGCTCGACCGGATTCCGCTCGAGCGCTTCACGGATGCGGTCTTCGCGGACCCGGAAGCCCGCGATCGCCTTGTCGGCGAGCAGCCGCGCCGCATTGGCGAGAATGCCGATTGACTGCAGGAGATTCAGCGCGATCACCGGCAGCATCACGTTCAGCTGGAAATTGCCGCTCTGCCCCGCGATCGTGATCGTCGCGTCGTTGCCGATCACCTGGGCGCACACCATCGTCACCGCCTCCGGTATCACCGGATTGACCTTGCCCGGCATGATCGACGAACCGGGTTGCAGCGCCGGCAGCTCGATCTCGCCGAACCCGGCCAGCGGCCCCGAATTCATCAACCTGAGATCGTTCGCGATCTTCATCAGCGAACAGGCGAGCGTCTTGAGCTGGCCGGACAGCTCGACCGCGGCGTCCTGCGAGCTCATGCCTTCGAAATAGTTGTCGGCCGACTCGAACCTGACGCCGGTCATGCGCGAAAGCTCCGCGCAGATCATCGGGCCGAGCTTCGCATCCGCGTTGATGCCGGTGCCGACCGCGGTGCCGCCTTGCGGCAGACGACGCATGCGCTTCAGCGCATCGCTGATGCGCTCGATGTCGGAACGGATCTGCGCGGCCCAGCCGCCGATTTCCTGGCCGAACGTCACCGGCATCGCGTCCATCAGATGCGTGCGCCCGGTCTTGGCCAGGTTTCGGAGCTCTCGCGCGCGCTTGTCGAGCGTCTTCTTGAGATGCGCGAGCGCGGGCAGCAGCTTCTCGCTGGTCGTCAGCGCGGCGCTGAGCTGGATCGCGCTCGGAATCACATCGTTCGACGACTGCCCGTTGTTGACGTCGTCGTTCGGATGCACCTTGACGCCGCCCATCGCAGCGACGTGCGCGATGACCTCGTTCGCGTTCATGTTCGACGACGTGCCCGAGCCGGTCTGGAACACGTCGATCGGAAAATGCGCGTCGAACTCGCCCGCCGCGACACGCTCGGCGGCGCGCCGGATCGCCTTCGCGTGCGTCTTCCTGAGGTGGCCGAGATCCGCATTGGCCTGCGCGGCGGCGGACTTGATCAGGCCAAGCGCGCGGATGAACTCGCGCGGCATGGGCAGCCCGGAAATCGGGAAGTTGTCGACGGCGCGCTGCGTCGTCGCGCCGTACAGCGCATCGGCTGGCACCTTGAGTTCTCCCATGCTGTCGCGCTCGATCCGGTACTCGCTCATTGCGGCCCCAAAACGGTGGAAATCGGTCTGCGATTATAGCGGTCCGGTGTAAACTATTATTGATTCCAAAACTGCGCCGAGCTCCAAGCTCTCTTCCCTTCTCCCGCTTGCGGGCGAAGGTGCCGGAGGCGGATGAGGGAAGCGGCGGGACTCTGGTCCAAGCGCTTCCCTCACCCGCGCCTGTGGCGCGGCCTCTCCGGCAAGCGGGAGAGGCGACGTCTGGATTCACGCGGATTTCCGTTACGCAGGATCATGCGATGCCGCACAGCGCGCTCACCGCCTTGTCTCCGCTCGACGGTCGCTACGCGGCCAAGGTCGAGAACCTGCGCCCGATCTTCAGCGAGTACGGGCTGATGAAGCGCCGCGTGCTGGTCGAAGTGCGCTGGCTGCTCGCGCTCGCGGACGCCGACGCGATCACCGAGGTCGCGCCGTTCTCGGCCGCCGCGCGCGCCGCGCTCATGGCGGTCGCGGATGGTTTTTCCGAGGACGACGCCGTGCGCATCAAGACGATCGAGCGCACGACCAATCACGACGTCAAGGCGGTCGAATACTTCATCAAGGAATGCGTCGCGGGAAACGGCGAGCTGGCCAAGGCGGCCGAATTCGTGCATTTCGCGTGCACGAGCGAGGACATCAACAACCTCGCCTACGCGCTGATGCTGCGCGATGCACGCGCGGATGTTTTGCTGCCGACGCTCGATGCATTGATCGCGCGCCTGCGCGAGCTCGCACATGCGTTGGCCGCCCAGCCGATGCTGTCGCGCACGCACGGCCAGACCGCCTCGCCGACCACGCTCGGCAAGGAGATCGCCAACGTCGTCGCGCGGCTCGACAGGCAGCGCGCGCAGATCGCCGACGTCGCGATCGTCGGCAAGTTCAACGGCGCGGTCGGCAACTACAACGCCCACCTCGCCGCCTATCCGAACATCGACTGGCTCGAGTTTTCCGGGCGTTTCGTCGAGTCGCTCGGCATCGACTGGAACGCGTACACGACGCAGA
>DAISJF010000467.1:0-2231 GCA_036821625.1 Rhodanobacteraceae bacterium | reverse complement strand
TGCGGGAGAGGCCGCACCGGAGGCGCGCGCGAGCGCTTCCTCTTCGCCGCGGCACATCACCCTCATCCGGCGCTGCGCGCCGACTTCTCCCGCAATCGGGAGAAGTGTGATCCGCGTTAACCCTGCTGCGCATTCGGCAGCGCGCGGATCCGCGCGTCGAGCGGAGCCAGACGCGGATTCACCGGACTCAGCTCGCGCGCCGCATCGAGTGAGCGCGCGGCATCGTCGCGACGGCCTTCGCGCACGCGCGCCTCGGCCTGATCGATGAACACGTTGCCGAGGCGTTCGCTCATCGACGCGATCGCTGGATCGGCCGGCGCGATCTGGCGCACGGTGTCGAGCATCGCGCGCGCGCGTTGCGGCGTGCCTTCGGCGAGCGCCTTGTCGAACAGTTCCTTCGCGCGCGCGGGCAGGCTCGCGATGCCGTCGAGTGCGGGCTTGCTGTTGCCGTCGAGCTCGAGCGCTGCGCGATACTTGTCGTAGGCGCTATCGCCCGGCGGAATGATCAGGTTGCCGGCGGCGGCGGCCTGTGCGGCTTCGGCGACGAGCTTTTGCACCCGCTCGGCGTCGGCAGCGGTCAATGTCGGCCGTTCGGCGGCAATGTCGATGCGCTCGCGCAGCTCGCGCAGGTTGAGACGCGCTTCGCGCAGCTCCGGCAGATCCGGCGCGAGCGCGGCGGCACTCGTCAGCAGCTTGTCCGCGGCATTCGCGTTGTTGTCGTCGATCGCGGCATTCGCCTGCACGACGAGCGCCTGCGCCACATGCCGCAAGCCATCCTTCGCGCGTGCGTTGCTCGGGTCCTGCCTGAGGGCAGAGCGGTAGAGCTCGAGCGCGCTGTCGTCGCCGCCTGTCAGGCGGCCGGCACGCATCTGCGCTTCGGCGCGTTGCAGGTTTTCGTCGAGCGCGGAGCTCTGCGCCGCCCGCGCCTGCGCGAGCTGACCGCGCAGCTCGGTCAGCGCGGGATAACTGGGCAGAATCCCCGCGATCGCATCGATGCGCGCGGAGGCCGTGACGATATCCTGCGCCGCGAAAGCGCTGCGGGCCTGTGTTGCGAGCGCTTCGGCGGATTTCTGCAATCCGGATTGCGCCAGCGCGTTGGTCGGATCCGCAGCGAGCAAGCGCTTGTACAACGCGGCGGCACCGTCGTCGCCGAGCACGCGGCCGGCATCGAGCGCTTCCTTGGCCTGGTCGACCAGACGCTCGGTCTCGGCGCCGCCGCTTTCCGCCTTGGCAAGCGCCTGTGCGATCGCATCGACGGCCGTGCCGCCGCCAAGCAGCTCGCGCGCGGCATCGAGCGATTGATGCGCGTCGTCGAGCTGGTTGCTTTTGATCTCGTCGCCGGCGCGGAGCAGCAGCGCTTTGCCGACGCGCTCGAGACCGGCGCGCGCGACGTCGTTGTCCGGATCCTGCGCGCGCGCGGCCTGGAACAGCTCGCGCGCGCTGTCCGGACTGCCGATCAGGCGGCCTTCGCCGAGCGCGCGTTGCGCGCGCGCAAGCGTGTCGTTGAACTCCGTGCGCGGCAACATCGCGCGCAGCCGGTCCTGGAAGGTCCACGCCGCGGCGCCAAGCACGACGAGCAGCGCGAGAACCGCGACGAGCCACGGCCCGCGATGCGCGCGGGGCCGCCGGACCTTGCGACCGCTGCGCTCGCGCAGGCTGTCGTCGCCGACCGCCGCGACGATATCGTCCAGACGTCCGAGGTTCGGCTCGGCTCGACCGACGTTGTCGTGCGGCGTGATCGTCCGCTGGATCGTTGGCGTCGGCGTGTCGATCGGCGTCGGCGTTGACGCAAACATCCGGATCGGCGGCGTGTCGCGGCGCAGCGACTCGTTGGCGCTGAACGATCCGACGTTCACCGGTTCGTTCGTTCCGCCGTGGCGGCCCTCGAATGCATCGATCGCCGCCGCAAGCTCGTCGCCGCTCTGGAAGCGGTCTTCGGGCTGCTTCGCCAAGAGGCGCGCGACGAGCGGCTGCATCGCCGCCATCGCGTCGGGCACAACAGGCACCGGCTGGCTGATGTGCATGATGCCGACCGCGAGCGAATCGTCCGCCTGATACGGCACGCGGCCGACCAGCAGCTCGTACAGCACGACGCCGAGACTGTACAGATCGCTGCGTCCGTCGATGGGCTTGCCGCGCGCCTGCTCCGGGCTCATGTAGTGCGGCGTGCCGACGACGGCGCCGGTCTGCGTCATTCGCGCCGCGGGATCGAGCGCGCGCGCAATGCCGAA
>DAISJF010000466.1:0-2246 GCA_036821625.1 Rhodanobacteraceae bacterium | reverse complement strand
AAGTGCTGGCGATGGGCGCTTGGACGCCGGTCTCGAGCTTCGGCATCGACGCCGGCGACTGGCGGGCGAGGCTGCTCGAAGCCGACGGCTCGGCGTTCGTCGTTTCCCACGCGGGTCGCGAGATCGGCGTGGCACGCTGGGATCTCACCGGACGGCACAACGTCATGAACGCGCTGGCCGCGCTCGTGGCGGCGCATGCGGCCGGAATCGATGTCGGATCCTCGCTGCCGGCTCTCGCGGAATTCCGCAGCGTCGCGCGGCGCATGGAACTGATCGGCGAGATCGGCGGCGTGCGGATCTACGACGATTTCGCGCACCATCCGACCGCGATCGCGACGACGCTCGCCGGTTTGCGCGCGCGCGTCGGCGGCGCACGCATCCTGGTCGGCATGGAGCCGCGGTCCAACTCGATGCGCATGGGCGCGCACGCGGACGAGCTCGCCCCGTCGCTGCGCGACGCCGATGCCGTCGTGTTTCTGCGCCGGACCGAATTGCCGTGGAACGCGGAGCGCGTCGTCGACGCGCTGTCGGGACGCGGCAAGACCGCGCCGACCGTCGACGCGCTGATCGCGACGCTGCAAGCGCAGACGCGCGAAGGCGACCACGTCGTGTTCATGTCGAACGGCGGTTTCGAAGGCGCCCCGCGGCGTTTTCTCGCCGCGTTGAAGGCCGGCGTCCCCGCGTGAAGCCGCGCTCGCAAGCGCGGTAGGCACCTTAAGCTTCGCGGACTACACTGGCCTTGGTGGCGCTGATCGATCTTCCGCTGTTCCCGCTCTCCGCCGTACTGTTTCCGGGCGGACCGCTCGCGCTGCGCATCTTCGAGCAGCGCTATCTCGATCTCGTGCGCGACTGCGCGCGCCGGAGCTCCGGCTTCGGTGTCTGCCTGATCCTGCAGGGTCGCGAGGCAGGCGAGCCCGCGCTGCCCGCAGCGGTCGGCACGGTGGCGCGGATCACCGATTTCTATACGCTGCCCGACGGCTTGCTCGGCATCAGCGCCGAAGGCGGCGAGCGCTTCCAGGTCGCGACGACTCGCGTGCGCGACAACGGGCTCGTCCACGGCGAAGTCCGCTTCTGGCCCGACGAGCCGACGGTTTCTCTGCCGCCCGAACACGGCCTCCTCGCGACGATCCTCGAACGCCTGATCGAGAAGGCCGGCGGCCCGTTCGCGAAGGCCGACCGTTCCTGCTACGACGACGCGAGCTGGGTCGGATTTCGCCTCGCCGAGCTGTTGCCGCTGGAGCCGCCGGAGCGGCAGCAGCTGCTGCAGATGACCGATCCGCTGCAGCGTCTTGCGCGTCTGATGCACTATGTGCCTCGATTCCAGCGGGCGTGATCCCGAACGTCCGGAGGTGCCATGAAATACCTGCACAGCATGATCCGCATACGCGATGTCGATGCGACGCTGCGATTCTTCTGCGAGGGCCTCGGGCTGCGCGAAGTGCGGCGCACGGACAATGCAGCGGGCAAGTTCACGCTCATTTTTCTTTCCGCGCCGGAGAGTCCCGACGCCGAGATCGAGCTCACGCACAACTGGGGCTCGAATGAGGATTATGGCTCCGCGCGGAATTTCGGCCATCTTGCGTTCCGCGTCGACGATATCTATGCGACCTGCGAGCACCTTTCGAAGATGGGCGTGACGATCAACCGCCCGCCGCGCGACGGGCACATGGCGTTCGTGCGCTCGCCCGATCTGATCTCGATCGAGCTGTTGCAGAAGGGTGATGCGCTTGCGCCGCGCGAGCCGTGGAAATCGATGCCGAATACCGGCGTCTGGTGAAGGTCAGGGCTCGGATTTCTCGCGCGCACCCAGGCGAAAGCGGCACGCGTAACCGCCGCGCACCAGGCATTCGAGATGCTGGATCGGCCGGCCCGTCGCCGCTTCCATGAATGCGAGATCGAAGCGGCATACGTCCGGGTGTGCTTTCGCCAAAGCGTGAAACACGCAGTTGTAGGCCTCGACCTGGGTTTCGCCATCGCGCCTGACCGCCAGCGCCTCGTAGCCGAGCGCATCGAGCTGATCCGCCAGCGCCTGCGCGGTTTCGTCCGGGCCGGCCGCAGCGATGCGCTCCGCGGCCGCGGCGCCGAGCTCGCGGCCGATGCCGACGAGCAGGTTTTGCACTGCGGTTTTTCCGGCGTTTGCGTACAGGTGCTCGAGGACGCCCGTCGCGATCATTCCGTAGTTGCGCGGAAACAGCTCGCGACCCGCCGGCAGCAGGATGTAGCGTGCCTGTGGCCGGCCGCCGGTG
>DAISJF010000465.1:0-2251 GCA_036821625.1 Rhodanobacteraceae bacterium | reverse complement strand
GACGACGAGCGTCGCGAGCGCCTCGCCCTCGACGTCCTCGGCGACGATCAGGAGCGGCTTGCCGGCCTTCGCGACGCCTTCGAGCACCGGAAGGAGCTCGCGCACGTTCGAGATCTTCTTGTCGTGCAGGAGGATGTACGGATCTTCGAGCTCGACCTGCTGGCTCTGCTGGTTGTTGATGAAGTACGGCGAAAGATAGCCGCGGTCGAACTGCATGCCCTCGACGGTGTCGAGCTGGTTGTCCAGGCCCGAGCCTTCCTCGACCGTGATCACGCCTTCCTTGCCGACCTTGTCCATCGCCTCGGCGATGAGCTTGCCGATCGCGTCGTCGCCGTTCGCGGAAATCGCGCCGACCTGGGCGATCGACTTCGAATCGGCCGACGGCTTGGAAAGTTTCTTGAGCTCCTCGACGGCCGCGGTCACGGCCTTGTCGATGCCGCGCTTGAGATCCATCGGGTTCATGCCCGCGGCGACGGCCTTGAGGCCTTCGCGGATCAGCGCCTGCGCGAGCACGGTCGCGGTGGTGGTGCCGTCACCGGCGACGTCGGACGTCTTCGACGCGACTTCCTTGACCATCTGCGCGCCCATGTTCTCGAACTTGTCGGCGAGCTCGATCTCCTTGGCGACGGACACGCCGTCCTTGGTGATCGTCGGCGCGCCGAAGCTCTTCTCGAGCACGACGTTGCGGCCCTTCGGACCGAGCGTCGCCTTCACGGCGTTGGCGAGCGTGTTGACGCCGCGCAGCATGCGCGTGCGCGCGTCTTCGGAAAAACGGAGTTCTTTGGCAGCCATTGGTTGAAAACCTCGGGGAGATCGGGAATGGGGAATGGGGAATGGGGAATGGAAGGAGCGGGTCGCGAGGATCGGGGCAGGACGTCGCGCGGAGCGCGCTTTGCTGTTTCCTGTTCCCGATTCTCTATTCCCGGCTCCTTACTCAATCACCGCCAGGATGTCTTCTTCGCGCATGACCAGAAGCTCCTGGCCATCGACCTTCACCTCGGTGCCGCTGTACTTGCCGAACAGCACCTTGTCGCCCTTCTTGACGGCGATCGGACGGACCTTGCCGTCCTCGAGAATCCTGCCGTTGCCGGCGGCGATGACTTCGCCGCGAATCGGCTTCTCGGCGGCGGTGTCCGGGATCACGATGCCGCCGGCGGAGACTTTCTCCTCCTCCAGGCGCTTGATGATCACGCGGTCGTGCAGGGGGCGCAGTGCCATAGTGGGTCCTCGACGTTGATTTGGAAGGGATTGATTGAAAAGGGAAATTCCTGCGCTGCTAGCACTCGCGCGGAATGAGTGCCAATTCTAGCGGCGAAGTTTTTCCAAGGGAAGACGCTGGCCCACGAGGTGCGGCTGCCGGGTGCGGTTTCAAGGGCAATATTTGCTGCACGGGTCGTCCCGGCGAAGGCCGGGATCCAGCATCTGTTTCGGAACGAGCCAAGGCACTGGGTCCCGGCCTTCGCCGGGACGACGAGGGGAGGCGTCGCGAGCCGTCTCGTGCCACCCGCTAAACTTCGCGCCTTTCCGGAGACCTCGTGAGCGCCCGCATCGTCTTCTGCACCTGCCCCGACGCCGACACCGCATCGCGCCTCGCGCGCACGCTGGTCGACGAGCGCCTGGCCGCGTGCGTGAACGTGGTCGGCGGCGTCGTCTCGACGTACCGCTGGCAGGACGCCGTGCAGATCGACGACGAGGTGCTGCTGGTGATCAAGACAACCGCCGAACGCCTCGCGGCGATGCAGGCGCGCCTCACCGCGCTGCATCCGTACGCAGTGCCCGAAATCCTGGCGATCGCGCCGAGCGAGGGGGCCGCGCCGTATCTGGCCTGGCTCGAACGCGAGACACGGCCGGCATGAACCGGGTGCGAGCCGCGAGGTCTACGAACGGTCCTACCGGGAATGCCGGCTTGCCGGCGATTGCGTAACGATGGAGTCCGCGATGCCGCGTTCGTTCCTGCGCGCTGCCCTTGCCTTGATCGCGTCGATCGTCGCATCGGCGCCGTTCGCGCACGCGCAAACCGACGACGACGGCCTGCTGCCCGTCGAGCAGGCTTTCAAGCTCACCGCGAAAATCGACAAGCCGGGCTCGGTCGCGCTGCACTGGGACATCGCGCCGGACTATTACCTGTACCGCTCGCGCATCAAGGCAAAGACCTCGCAGAGCGGCGCGACGCTCGGCGATCTCGCGCTGCCGGAGGGCACGAAGAAGCACGACGAGTTTCTCGGCGACGTCGAGGTTTATCACAAGGCGA
>DAISJF010000464.1:0-2266 GCA_036821625.1 Rhodanobacteraceae bacterium | reverse complement strand
CGGCTGCTCCGCGTAGTCGAGCGCGGCTCCGATCGCGATGAACGCAAACAGCGCAGCGAGCAGGTCGAACCTTGCCGACCACCAGAGCGCCGTGCCGAGCAAGGCCGGATGCACGGCGAACAACAGCGCGCAGAGCGCGGCCGGCACCGGCTCGATCGCCGCCGCGCGGATCACGCGATAGAGCGCAATTCCGACCGCGACGTGCAGCAGCATGTCCGCGAACGCATGCGCGAAGTAGTTCGTGCCGAACAGGGCCTGCCAGAGCCAGAACGAAGCGAATCCCAGCGGGCGGAAGATCGATCCCGGCACCGGGAAATAGTGATCGTGGACGAACAGCGGCCACGGCGAACCGATCAGCCGCGCGAACGCAAGCTGCATGAAATCGTCGCGGCCCCAGAAGCCGTGGAGTCCGGGCCAATAGGCCAGCGCGACGCAGACGACGATCGCGAAGGGAACGACGCCGCGGCGCAGGAGCGGTATCAAGGCTCGCGGCCTCGATCCACCTAAATCAACCGGATCTCGCGCAACCGCTCCTGCAGGTAATCGTGCGCAGTGATCGGTTGCGGATAGCGCTTCGGATTGCGCCCGTCGACGCAGGACGGCAGCACGTCGATGACGAAGTCCGGATTCGGATGCAGGAAGAACGGCACGGAATAGCGCGGCTTGCGCGCGTTCTCGCCCGGCGGGTTCACCACGCGGTGCGTCGTCGACGGATACACGTGATTGGTCAGCCGCTGCAGCATGTCGCCGATGTTGACGACGATCGTATCCGCCTCGGCGGTGAACGGCACCCATTCACCGGTCCGCGAATGCACTTCCAGGCCCTCGGCGCTCGCGCCGACGAGCAGCGTGATGAGATTGATGTCCTCGTGCGCGCTGGCGCGTACGTTCGGCAAACTCCCGATGGAATCAGGCGGCGACGTGATCGGCGGATAGTGGATCGGCCGCAGGATCGAATTGCCGAGGTTCGTCTTGTCGTCGAAATACGACTCCGGCAGATCGATGTGCAGCGCCAGCGCGCGCAGCACGCGCGAGCCGAGCTTGTCGAGCGCGTCGTAAAGCCCATAGCCCGCCGGACGGAATTCCGGAATCTCCGCCGGCCAGACGTTCGGCGCCATGACCGCGGCATATTTCGAATCGCGCGGAATCTCGCGGCCGATGTGCCAGAACTCCTTGAGATCGGGATAGCGCGAATCCTTCGCGGTCTCGATGCCGAACGGCGTATAACCGCGTGCGCCGCCGGTGCCCCTGAGGTGATATTTCATCTTCACCTCGGTCGGCAGCGCGAAAAAACGCTCGAACGCGCCGTACGCGCGATCGATGAGCGCAGGCGCGATCCCATGCCCGCGGATGCCCGCGAATCCCCACTCGCGATACGCGGCGCCGAGCTCGGCGACGAACGCATCGCGGTCGGTTTCGTAGCGGCGGATGTCGAGCGTCGGGATGCGGGAAGTCATGCCAGAAGTTTAGCGCACGCGCTCAATTCCGCAGTCGCGCACCTTCCCCCTCTCCCGCTTGCGGGAGAGGGTCGGGGTGAGGGCGGCACTGGGTACGCCGTAACGAGAACCCCTTCATCCGCCGGCACGTTCATTCGCGCCATCCCTGGCGCTCGCCCTTCGGCGGCTCTGCCGTGCAAAAACGACAGTCCTGCCGTTTTGTCTTGCGGGAAAAGGAAAAGTGCTACGCCGCGATCTTCGCCGCAGCCGCCTTCACCGCATCCGCAAGCTCGGTCGACAGCCGCGCAACCAGCGCGTCGTCCGCTGCCTCGACGGTGACGCGCACCAGCGGCTCCGTGCCCGACGGCCTCAGCACGACGCGCCCCTGCCCTTCGAGCTCGTTGCGCACGCGATCGAGGACACGCTGCACGTCGGCATCGTCGACCAGCGCCGCGCCTCCGGCGACGCGGATGTTCACGGTCGTCTGCGGAATCTTGTGCATGCCCGCGACGGCCTGGTCGAGCGTCCGTCCGCTCCGCACCAGCGCATCGAGCACCTGCAGCGCGCTGACGATCGCATCGCCGCTCGTCGCGCGGTCGAGGCAGAGGATGTGTCCCGATGTCTCGCCGCCGAGCACGCCGCCGTTCTCCTTGAGCTGCTGCAGCACGTAGCGGTCGCCCACGTTCGCGCGCAGGAACGGCACGTCGAGCTCGCGCATCGCGCGTTCGAGGCCGTAGTTGCTCATCAGCGTACCGACCAGCGGACCGCGCAGTCGACCGCTCGCATACCAGTCCATCGCCAGCAGGTACAGGAGCTGATCACCGTCAACG
>DAISJF010000463.1:0-2272 GCA_036821625.1 Rhodanobacteraceae bacterium | reverse complement strand
CCACCGTGCAGCAGGCGATCGATTACATCAAGGCCCACGTCAAGGCTTGAGTTTCACTCGATCGACCGTAAAGAAGCTGCGCCTTCGAGGCGCAGCTTTTTGTTTTTCTGGGGTGCGTAGCTTTTGCGATCGTCCATGATCGCCACCTCAGGGTAGCCGGCGAGCTGCGGGCGAGGTTTTGGTTTCCGAGAGTCCAGATGCGGCCATCCATGGCCGCGATTCTCGAAAAAGCATTTCCATGATCGTTTCAATCGGAAAGCACTCATGAGCAAGCGACGCGTCGTCGTCACCGGTCTTGGCATCGTCAGCCCCGTCGGCAACGACGTCGCGACCGCCTGGGCGAACATCAAGGCCGGCAAGAGCGGCATCGGCCCGATCACGCATTTCGACGCGTCGACGTTCCCGACGCGCATCGCCGGCGAGATCCGCGAGTTCGATCCGACAGAGTACGTCGCGGCGAAAGACGTCAAGAAGATGGACCCGTTCATCCACTACGGCATCGCCGCGTCGATCCAGGCGCTCGCGGACGCGGGCCTGCACCCGCACGAGCACGACGAGGAACGCATCGGCGTCGCGGTCGGCGCCGGCATCGGTGGCATTGGCACGATCGAGAAGACCGCGATCACGTATCACGAAAGCGGACAGCGCAAGATCTCGCCGTTCTTCGTGCCAAGCTCGATCGTGAACATGGCATCGGGCAATCTTTCGATCATGCTCGGCCTCAAGGGTCCGAACATCGCCTGTGTGACCGCCTGCACGACGGCGACGCACAACATCGGTCTGGCCATGCGCATGATCCAGTACGGGGACGCCGACGTCATGATTGCCGGCGGCGCCGAATACTCGACGGTCGGCACCGCGGTCGGAGGCTTCTGCTCGGCGCGCGCGATGTCGACGCGCAACGACGAGCCGACGAAGGCGAGTCGCCCATGGGACCGCGATCGCGACGGGTTCGTGCTGTCCGAAGGCGCGGGCGTGCTCGTCATCGAAGACTACGAACATGCCAGAGCGCGCGGCGCGCGCATCTACTGCGAGCTCGTCGGCTTCGGCATGAGCGGCGACGCATTCCACATGACTTCACCGCCCGAAGACGGCGACGGCGCGCGGCGCTCGATGGCCGCGGCGCTGGCCGATGCAAAGATCAACGGCGACGAAGTCGGCTACGTGAATGCGCACGCGACGTCGACCGGCGTCGGCGACATCGCCGAGGTCAACGCGATCAAGACCTGTTTCGGCGACTACGCGAAGAAGCTGCCGGTCAGCTCGACCAAGTCCATGACCGGACACCTGCTCGGCGCCGCCGGCGGCGTCGAAGCGATCTTTTCGATCCTGGCGATGCGCGACGGTCTCATTCCGCCGACGATCAACCTCGACAATCCGGGCGAGGGCTGCGATCTCGATTTCGTCCCGCACGTCGCGCGCGAGGCAAAGCTCGATGTCGTGCTGTCGAACTCGTTCGGCTTCGGCGGCACGAACGGCACGCTGGTGTTCCGCCGCATCTGAGCGGCGCGACCCCGGCGGGCCGATCCGATCGGCGGCGCGGCGCATGACCGTCCCAGTGCGCGAGCGGCCCGGAACATGCGATCTGCTGCGGCTGGCGGCCGCGGCGCCGGATCGCTACCCCGCGCTGCTGGAGAGCGCCGCCCGCGCCCCTGCGCGCACGCGCTACGACATCCTGTTTGCGTTTCCAACCGGCGAGTTGCGCCTCGATCGCGACGGTCGTGTCCGTGACGAGCGCGGCGAGTCGCGCGGCGTTTCGTTTCTCGATGCGCTCGATGCGGCGTGGCGTGACGTCCGCAAGCCATGGAGCGGCGATGCGTTGCCGTTCCGCGGCGGCTGGGTGCTGTTCCTCGGCTACGAGCTCGCCGGCGAGATCGAGCCCAGGCTGCGCCTCCCCTCGGCGCACGACGGGCTGCCGATCGCGTTGGCGCTGCGCTGCCCGGCGGCCATCATCGTCGACCATCTGCGCGGTTCGACGTGGCTGGTGGCCGAGGACGATCGGGCGGACCTGTTGGATGCACTCGCCAGGGACGTCGACGCGGCGACCGCACCCGTTCCCGCGAGGCGCGCTGCGGTCGAGATCGACGAGGACGCACCGCAACGATTTCTCGACGGCGTCGCGCGCGTCCACGAATACCTGTCGGCCGGCGATGTGTTCCAGGTCAACCTGTCGCGCGAGTGGCGCGTGCATTGCGCAGAGGCGCCGACGGCGGCATCGGTCTACGCGGCCTTGCGCGCCGCGAACCCGGCGCCGTTCGCGGGACTGCTGCAG
>DAISJF010000462.1:0-2282 GCA_036821625.1 Rhodanobacteraceae bacterium | reverse complement strand
GCCGAGAAGCAGACGAGCGGGATGCGGTCTTCCAGCGCGCGTTCGGCCGCGCGCGTGAACTTCTCGCCGACGACCGAGCCCATCGAGCCGCCCATGTACTCGAAATCGAACGCGGTCGCGACCAGCGGATTCGATTTCAGCGCACCTTGCATCGCGACGAGCGCGTCCTTCTCGCCGGTGGCCTTCTGTGCGGCGGCGATACGATCGCGATACTTCTTGGAATCGCGGAACTTCAGCGGATCGGTCGGTTCCAGCGCGGCGAACAATTCCTCGCCGCTGCCTTCGTCGAGAAACGCAGCGAGCCGCGCGCGCGCGCGCATCGGGTGATGGTGCGAGCACTTCGGGCACACCATCAGGTTGCGCTCGAGCTCGGGCCGATACAGCACCGCGCCGCAGCCTTCGCATTTCTCCCAAAGGCCCTCGGGCACCTTGCCTTTCGTCGTCGTCTGCGCCTTTTCGCGCGGCGACATCAGTTTCTGCAGCCAGTTCATGTCGTACGCTTCTCCCGATTCAATCGGCGGCGCAGGTTCGGCGCCTTCCGGTAGTGGTGCATCGTCCGGCGGCGGACTATGCGACATGGCTCGCCGCGCGCGCATCGAGCGCGGAACGGATCGGCGCGAGGAACCCGCGCGCGCGCTGGCACGCGTCCGCGGCGTCCTTGCTGCCGGCCAGCCGGTCGACGAGCGCACTGCCGATCACGACCGCGTCGGCGAACGCGCCGATCGCCGACGCCGATGCGGCGTCACGCACGCCGAATCCGACCGCAACGGGCGTCTTCGCCGAACGCTTGATTCGAGCGACGTGCGCGCGTACGTCGTCCATGCTGAGCCGGTCGGCGCCGGTGATCCCGGCGAACGAGACGTAGTATAGGAAACCTTCGGCGGCCGCGCAGATCGCGCCCAGGCGCTCGTCGGCCGTGGTCGGTGCGGCGAGGAAGATGCGTGCGAGCCCGGCCTCGTGGATCGCGGCCGTCGCGTCGATCTCCTCGACCGGGCAATCGACGAGCAGCACGCCGTCGACGCCGGCCTCGCGTGCCTCGCGCGCGAAGCGTTCGATGCCGTGGATCTCGATCGGGTTCAGGTAGCCCATCAGCACGATCGGGGTATTCGTGTCGCGTGCACGGAACTCGCGCACCCAGCCGAGAATCCGCACGAGACCGACACCGCGCGCGAGCGCGCGCTCGTTCGCGTGCTGGATCACGGGGCCGTCGGCCATCGGATCGGAGAACGGCACGCCGAGCTCGATCAGGTCGGCGCCGCCTTCGACCAGCGCGTGCAGGATCGCGACGATCGCGTCGGGCGATGGATCGCCGCCGGTGATGAACGGGATCAGGCCGGTGCGGCGTCGATCGCGAAGCTCGGCAAAGCGCGAGTCGATTCGATTCATGCGGACGCCCCGCGCTTCGTCATTCCGGCGGAAGCCGGAATCCAATTGGCTTTTTCTCCAAAAGCGAACATGGATCCCGGCTTTCGCCGGGATGACGAAACGAGAGCCGGCACGCTCACAACGCGATCCCTTCGCGCGCCGCGATCGTATGCACGTCCTTGTCGCCGCGGCCGGACAGATTCACCAGAATGAGTTTATCGCTCGACATCTCGCGCGCGAGCCTGATCGCGTGCGCGACCGCATGGCTCGATTCGAGCGCGGCGAGAATGCCTTCGGTGAGCGCGAGCTCGTGGAATGCCGCGAGTGCTTCCTCGTCGGTCACGCCGACGTACGTCGCGCGGCCGCTGTCCTTGAGGAATGCGTGCTCGGGGCCGACGCCCGGATAGTCGAGCCCGGCCGAGATCGAATGCGTCTCGGTGATCTGGCCGTCGTCGTCGCAGAGCACATAGGTCCGGTTGCCGTGCAGCACGCCGGGGCGTCCGGCAACGAGCGAAGCGGCATGCTTGCCGCTTGCGATCCCCTCGCCGGCGGCCTCCGCGCCGAACATCGAAACGCCGCGGTCGTTGAGGAACGCATGGAACAACCCGATCGCATTCGACCCGCCGCCGACGCACGCAACCAGCGCATCGGGCAGGCGCCCGAACTGCTCCTGCATCTGCGCGCGCGCTTCGCGGCCGATCACGCTGTTGAAGTCGCGCACCATCTGCGGATACGGATGGGGGCCCGCGACCGTGCCGATGATGTAGAACGTGTCGGCGACGTTCGTGACCCAGTCGCGCAGCGCTTCGTTGAGCGCATCCTTCAGCGTCTTCGAGCCCGAAGTCACCGGCACGACTTCGGCGCCGAGCAGCTTCATGCGGTAGACGTTGATCTTCTGCCGCTCGATGTCCACCGCG
>DAISJF010000461.1:0-2288 GCA_036821625.1 Rhodanobacteraceae bacterium | reverse complement strand
CGCGGACGGAATGCGCAGCGTCTGGACGAGATCGCCGTCTGCGTTCATGCGTCGCCCCGTTGGGTCGTGTCGTGCATGACGCTGTGCGCGAGCGCCGGCCAGCGTCGCGCGAGGCGGCCGATGAACACGGGCAGCGATACGTGCGGAATATGGCGCAGATACCAGCGCCGGAACGCGTACTCGACGATGAGGAACACGAGCACCGTCGCATAGCTGCCGAAATCGAGGTACCAGCGCCAGCGCGTGCCGGTGATCGCGATCGGCGGCGCGATGCCGAAGCGCGCCAGCACTCCGTCCGGCACGGCGCAGGCGACCAAAATCGCGAGGAGCAAGGCCTGCGCGCCGAACAGGAGCGCCCATGCGGAGGTCAACGCACGCGCATAGCCCGCAACGCGCGGCAGCGCGACGCGGGCGGGACTTTCGAGCACTGCGATGACGCGTGCGATCAGCGGCTCGGCGCCGCGCGAGAGCGTGCGCGCGAACAATGCGCACAGCGCAACGTTGACCATCACGGGAATGCAATCGATCGCGAGATCGCCTTGTCCGGCGAGGCCGAGCCCGCCGACGGCGGTCGCCGCGATCGCCCACAGCACGAAGGCGATCCATCGGCGCCGGCGAAGCGCGGGCCACAGCAGCAGCGTCGCCAGCAGAAACGCGGCGAGCGCTTCGAGCCAGGCGCGGCGGGTCGCGAGCGCGAGCGCAACGACGATGAGATAACCGAGCACGACCATTGCCGCGCGGCGCGGGCGGCGTGCCGGAGTCGGGAGTGGCGGAGGAATGGGCAGGGTCGCGGACACGTATGGCACGCGGTGTCGATCGGCGCCGTGGAGCGCGGCGCGACTGTAACATAGCGGCCGCAGGCGACGGCGCGCGGAGGAAACGCATGGCAACAGCAGCCCACGGTCCTTTCGATTGCGACGTGCTGGTCGTCGGCGGCGGTCCTTCCGGATCGACGACGGCGGCGTTCCTCCAAGGCCGCGGATACCGCGTGATCCAGCTCGAGAAGGATCGACATCCGCGCTTCCACATCGGCGAGTCGCTGCTGCCCTGCAACCTGCCGATCATGGAAGAGCTCGGCGTTCTGGAAAAAGTGCGCGCGCTCGGCGTGCTCAAGCTCGGCGCGGATTTCCCCTGCGGTGACGTGGGGATGTATCAGACGTTCCATTTTCGCCGCGCGCTCGGCCGGTCGCCGCCGCATGCGTTCCAGGTCAAACGCGAGGAGTTCGACCAGATGCTGTTCGAGCACGCGCGCGAGCGCGGGGTCGATGCGCGCGAGGGTGTCAAGGTCGACAAGGTCGAGGTCGGCGGCATCGGCAAAGTCACCGCGCAGGCGCACGACGCGGGCGGCAATGCGATCACGATCCGCGCGCGCTATCTCGTCGATGCGAGCGGACGCGACACCTTGCTCGGCAACGCGATGAAGGTGAAGCGCAAGAACGAAAAGCACCAGAGCGCGGCGATCTTCGCGCACTTCCGCGGCGTCGAGCGCCGGCCCGGCGAGGACGCCGGCAACATCAGCATCTACAACTTCCGGTACGGCTGGTGCTGGTTCATTCCGCTGCGCGATGGCGTGATGAGTGTCGGCTGCGTGTGCTGGCCCGAGTACCTGAAGACGCGGCGCGGGCGCAACGAGGCGTTTCTGCTCGAGACCTTGCAGATGATGCCGGACGCATGGGCGCGCATGGCGTCTGCCGAGATGATTTCGGAAGTGCGCGTGACCGGCAACTATTCGTACACCTGCGCGCGCATGGCCGGGCCGGGCTGGATCATGGTCGGCGATGCGTACGCGTTCGTCGATCCGGTGTTCTCGTCGGGCGTCTATCTCGCGATGCACAGCGGCAGGCAGGCGGCCGCGCTGGTCGATGCGGCGCTGCGCGAACCCGCGCGCGAGGCCGCGCTGCAGCGGGCATTCAGCAGGCGAATCCGGCGCGGCATTCGCGTGTTCTCGTGGTTCATCTATCGGTTCAATTCGCCGATCATGCGCGGATTGTTCGCCGCGCCTCGCAATGTCTGGCGCGTCGAGCAGGGCGTGATCTCGATGCTGGCCGGCGATGTGTTCGACAGCGGGCCGGTCATGTGGCGGCTGCATTTCTTCAAGCTGATCTATGCGATCGGCGGGCTCGTCCATCTGCCGCGATTCCTCGCCGATCTCGTGAACCGGCGACGGCAGGCGCGTTACGTGTTCAGTGGAGGCAATACGCCGGTGGATCCGGCGTGAGCGCGGAATGAAAAGACGGTAGCCGGGAACCGGTAGCCGTTAGCCGGAGAGCAGCCTTCGGTGCGTCGTG
>DAISJF010000460.1:0-2288 GCA_036821625.1 Rhodanobacteraceae bacterium | reverse complement strand
GGCTTCGGCCTGACGGCCCAGGACCGCATCTACGACTTCCGTTCGTTCAACTGGGCCTCGGCGCAGCTTCTGGGCAACCGGCTGTTCGTGCCCGCGCTCGCGATTCCGCTCGTCACGCTCGTACTCGTGCTCGGCGCGCCGCATCTTGGCTGGCGCGACACGCCGCTCATCGAAAAGTCCGAGGCGACGCTCGTCTCGCTCGGCGTCGCCTGCGTCGTCGCGCTCGCGATCGGCCTCTTCATGCTGCGCGCGCCGTTCGCCCAGGCGCTTGGCGAAGGCGGGCGCCTGCTCGATGCGCTCGGCTGGGCGGCGCTGCTGCCGATGGTGCTGGCGACGCTGGGCAGCGTGTTCGCGGCGACCGGCGTCGGCGACGCGATCGCGGCGATCGTCGGCGCGGTGATTCCGGCCGAGAACCGCGCCGCGTGCCTCGTCGCGTTCGCGCTCGGCATGATCGCGTTCACGATGATCATGGGCAACGCGTTCGCCGCGTTTCCGGTCATGATGGCGGGCGTCGGGTTGCCGTTGCTCGTGCTGAAGCACCACGCCGATCCGGCGGCGCTCGGCGCGATCGGCATGCTGACCGGCTACTGCGGCACGCTGCTGACGCCGATGGCGGCCAACTTCAACATCGTGCCGGCCGTGCTGCTCGAGCTTCCGGATCAGTACGGCGTGATCCGCGCGCAGTGGCCGACGGCCGTGGTACTGATGGCGATGAACTTCGTGCTGATGTGGATGCTGGTGTTTCGATGAGTGCCGAGCCGACTGTCCTGCTGACGGGTTTCGAGCCGTTCGGCGGCGAGCGCGTCAATCCGTCGCGCGAGCTCGTGCGTGCGCTCGACGGCGAGAGCCTGAACGGCCACCGCGTGGTCGGCGCGATTCTGCCGGTCGCATTCGCGTCGACGGTGCCAATCCTGGAAGCGCTGCTCGAAACGCATCGGCCCGCGCTCGTGCTCGCGACCGGTCAGGCCGGCGGGCGCAGCGAGCTCTCGATCGAGCGCGTCGCCGCGAACCTGATCGATGCGCGCATGGCCGACGCGGACGGACGCCAGCCGATCGATCAGGCCGTCGTCGCGGAGGCGCCGGCCGCGTATTTCTCGAGCCTGCCGGTCAAGGCGATGCTGGCGCGGCTGCGCGCGCTCGGGATTCCGGCCGCGCTCTCGCAGAGCGCGGGCCTCTATGTCTGCAACCAGGTGTTCTTCGCGCTTGCGCACCTCGTCGCGACGCGCCATCCCGCCGTGCGCGCGGGATTCATCCATGTGCCGTGGCTGCCCGAGCAGGCCGCGAAGCATCACGGGCAGCCGAGCATGGCGCTCGAAACGATGGTCGCGGGCGTGCGCGCCGCGCTCGAGTGCGCGATCGCGACGCAGCACGACCTGCGCATCGCGGGCGGCGACATACACTAGCGACCCGTCCCGCTTTCGGCGCCGTCCCGCGGCGAATCGGCGCGCGGGCGGTCTCTGCGATCTCAGGTGCCGGCTTGCAGCGGCTTCAAGTCGGTGCCGTCTTCCTCGAACGCCTCGATCTGCAGCGTCTTCGCGCTCGACGAGATGGCCTTGCGCTGCGCGTCGTCGGCGCCGCGGCGCAGAACGACGCCGGTGATGTGCTCGTCATCGCGCAGCTGGCCGAGATAGCCGTACAGCTCCACCTTGCCCATCGTGTAGCCGTTGATCGAGAACTTCTCGTCCTTCAACGGCCTAACGTACGCCTTGCCGTCGCGCACGTCGCCGGCCGCAAACGCCGCGGCCGCGGTCACGAAGCCGAGGGCCAACATCGCAATACGAATGATCTTGATCATGTTCGACTCCGCCCGTAGTCACTTGCCCGCTTCGGCAGGCTTGGGTTTCGGCTGCTCTTCCGAGTCCTTGACCTGCGCGCGGATCTCGGAAATCGTGCCGTCCTTCTCCTGCACGTATGCCTTGATGTTCATCTGATACGCGACTCTCGCGAGCGAGATCACGTGCTCGTTCTTGATCTTCTGATCCTCTGCGCGCTTCATCAGCACGGTGCCGATCGGCAGGTTCTGCTCCTTGCGGTAGCGCAACGCGCTCTTCAGGTCTTCCTCGGTGAGCGGCGCGCCGTCGTAGCTGAACTGGTTGTCCTTCGCCGAATAGATCGTGACGTCGAACGAGGGCGGTATGTTGGCGGCCTGCACGATGTCGCCCTTCGTGGGACCGCCGCCGCATGCGGCGAGCAGCACGGTCAGGAACGCCAGCGCCGCGGGCCACAGCGTCCGCATGCTTGCGCGATTCATCATGTACTCTCTCTCCGGGAATTCGACGAAAGAGCGC
>DAISJF010000459.1:0-2293 GCA_036821625.1 Rhodanobacteraceae bacterium | reverse complement strand
GCCTGGTCACGCTCAACGACCTGCTCGCCGCCGTGGTCGGCAAAGCCGCGACGCCGCTGATCGAGACCGCCCAGCAGGCGATCGTGCAGTGCGAGGACGGCAGCTGGCTGATCGACGGCAGCGTGTCCAGCGAGGATTTGCGCGAGCTGCTCGGCATCGCGCGGCTTCCGAACGAGGAAGAGCACGATTTCCGCACGGCCGCCGGCATGGTCATGACGCATCTCGGGCACATTCCCGTCGTCGGCGAGCATTTCGACTGGAGCGGTTTCCGCTTCGAGGTCGTCGACCTCGATGGTCCGCGCATCGACAAGCTGATGGTCAAGCGGGTGCCGGCCACGATCGAAGAATGAGCGAGGCGCCTCCCCACAAGCGCACGACCGAGCTCCTGCAGCACGCGCTCAAGACGCATGCGGGCGAGCGGATTCAGATCGGCGACGTTCTCGATCCGCTCGGCGAGCGCGCGTTCGGTTTCGTGATCCTGATCCTGGCGCTGCCGAACTTCATTCCGGTACCCATCGGCGTCGGCGGCGTGATGGGCGTGCTCGTCGTCTACATCGGTCTGCAGATGCTTTTCGGTCTCGAGCATCCGTGGCTGCTCGGCGCGCTGAGCCGGCGCGGCATCCGGCGCGCCTCGATCGAACGATTCGTCGGCCGCCTGACGCCGCTGCTGGCGCGGCTCGAGCACATCTGTCGCCCTCGTTGGGAAACACTGACGCGTCATCCGGCGCACCGGCTGACCGGTTTCCTGCTCGTGCTGATCGGCGTAGCCCTCGCGCTGCCGATTCCGTTCACGAACTATCCGTTCGGGCTCTTGCTCGTGCTCTATGCGGTTGCGCTGATCGAGCGCGACGGCATCGCGCTGTCGATCGCATGGGTCGCGAGCGTCGCGATCGTGATCGCGCTGCTGACGCTGAGCCACGCCGCCGTCGACGCGATACGCAACCTCTTCTGAGGCTCCGCGGCTAGGAATCGGACCGCTTGCGCAGCGGCTTCGCGAGCCGATCGGTGTCGGTCAGAATGCCGTGCAGGATGCGCAATTCGCGCTGATCCGGCCGCGCGCGCAGGAAGAGACGTCTCAGACGCAGCATGATCGTGCGCGGCGAGCGGCCCTTGTGGAAGTCGATTGCGTCGAGCGTCTGCGCCAGATGTGCGAAGAACGCATCCATCTCGGCGCTCGATGCCGGCGGATCGCTCCTTTGATCCGGCAGCGGCTTGGCGCCGGCGAGCTCGGCCATGCGCACTTCATAGGCGAGCACCTGCACGGCCTGCGCGAGGTTCAGCGAAGGGAATGCGGGATCGCTCGGAATCAGCACGGCAGCGTGGCAGCGCTTGATGTCTTCGTTCTCGAGCCCGATCCGCTCGCTGCCGAAAACGAGTGCGACTTCGCCGCCGTCGCGCGCGGCTGCGACCGCGCGCGCGGCGGCAGTGCGCGGATCGATCTCCTCCATCGGAACGTCTCGGCGTCGCGCCGTCGCGCCGAGCACGAGGCGGCAGTCGGCGATCGCCGTCGGCAGATCAGGCACGACGCGGGCCTGGGTCAGAACGTCATCCGCACCCGCGGCCAGTGCGCTCGCGTCCGGATGCGGAAACGCATGCGGCGCGACAAGGGAGAGCCGCGTATGACCCATCGTACGGATCGCGCGCGCCGCAGCGCCGATGTTGCCGGGGTGCGAGGTTCGCACGAGCACGAAGCGAATCCGGTCGGCGATCGAAGGTTCCGGAGCATTCATGAAGGAGGCGAGCGGCTTCGGTGTCGGTTGGTCGATGTCTGACGATCTGCTACCCTGCGCGCCCCGCGCGGGGCCGATTCCGCGCATCGTTCTTTCCAAGCCCGCAAAGCGGAACCAGCATGTCGAGACCCGCAGTCAACGTGGCGGTGCGCGCCGCGCGCGCCGCCGGCCAGATCATCCTGCGCCACATGAACCGCCTGGAAAGCCTCGCGGTCGTCGAGAAGCAGCAGCTCGATTTCGTGTCGGAAGTCGATCGGCTGGCCGAGGCCGAGATCATACGCGAACTCAAACGGGCCTATCCGCATCACGCCGTGCTCGCCGAGGAATCCGGCGCGACCGGCAGCAACAAGAGCACCTGGGTCATCGATCCGCTCGACGGCACGCACAACTACCTGCGCGGCTTTCCGCATTTTTCGGTGTCGATCGCGTTGCTCGAGCACGGCGATCCGATCGTCGGCGTCGTGTTCGATCCGCTGCGTGGCGAGCTGTTCACGGCCAACAAGGGCGACGGCGCGTTCCTCAACGACAGACGCATCCGCGTCGGCAAGCGCGACGGCCTTGCC
>DAISJF010000458.1:0-2294 GCA_036821625.1 Rhodanobacteraceae bacterium | reverse complement strand
CATATCACCTACACGAGCCGTATGCCTTCGCTCAGGAATGCGGATTCGATTCCCGGACAGTGAATGCCGGGATCCTTCCACCGGTAGCTCAGGCGCGCGCGCGCGAGGCCTTCGTGTTCGATTCGCACCTCCGACACCCCAGGCAGACCCTCCAGCAACATGACGGCGCGTGGGCCGACGAGGTAGGCACTTGGCATCGAACGATGACGTTCGACCGTGATCAGCGCGCGCATGCAATTCCTTGCGTTGGTTGAGCGTCCGATTTTACGCGCGCATAGGTGAAGGGGCCGTCGCTTCGGCGGTTCGAATCAAAACGTCCCTTGCCGCGTGGTACGCGACGGATTGTCGACTTCGCGATTGCTCAGCGACTAGCCGACTTTCCTTTCATCCGCACTACGGTCTGAACGATCCTGGCGCGCCACCGATGAATTGGCGGCCCCGACACGATTCGAACGTGCGACCTTCCCCTTAGGAGGGGGATGCTCTATCCAGCTGAGCTACGGGGCCTTCGCCGCGCGATTCTAGCGGGTCGAACGCGCCGATGCGCCGGGTTGCGGCGAGGGCGATGCTAGAATTCTGCGCCGCGACGGCAACCGGCATCATCGACGTTCGCCGTCTTCGCACCTGCGGGTGATCCCGCGCCAACGCTGCCCGCCGATGCTGCACGGCAAGAAGATCATCGTGGTCATGCCCGCGTATCACGCGGAGAAGACACTCCCCGCATGCTATGCGGCGATTCCGCGCGACATCGTCGACGACGTGCTGCTCGTCGACGACGCGAGCGATGACGCGACCGTCGCGGTCGCCGAACACCTCGGCATCCATGCCGTCCGGCACCCGGCCAATCGCGGCTACGGCGGCAACCAGAAGACCTGCTACGCGCTCGCGCTCGAGCGCGGCGCCGACATCGTCGTGATGCTGCACCCGGACTATCAGTACGAGCCGCGCCTGATCACGGCCATGGCGGCGATGGTTGCTTCGGGCGTCTACGACGTTGTGATCGGCTCTCGCATTCTCGGCAATACCGCGATTGCCGGCGGCATGCCGCGCTACAAGTATTTCGCGAACCGCTTTCTGACGGCCGCGCAGAACCTCCTGGTCGGCTCGAAGCTGTCGGAGTTTCATACCGGCTATCGCGCGTTCTCGCGTCGCGTGCTGGAGACGCTGCCGCTCGCGCGCAACTCCGACGATTTCGTCTTCGACAACCAGATGCTCGTGCAGGCGCTCGCGTTCGGCATGCGCGTCGGCGAAATCTCGTGCCCGACACGCTATTTCGCCGAAGCGAGCCAGATCGACTTCCGGCGTTCGGTCGTCTACGGCTGCGGCGTACTGTGGACCGGCGTGCTCTACCGCCTGTGGAAGTGGAAGCTCGCGAGCCCGGGTCTGTTCTCGCCGGACGCTGCGCTGCGGCTCCACGCGGGCGCTGCGTCCGACTCGCTGACGCATGCGAAGTCCTGAATCTTCGTACACGTGGCGGGACCGGCGTGCGTGGCCGTGGCTGGTCCTTGCCGGGCTCGCGTTCGCCGCCGGCGTCTGGCTGCGCGTCTGGCAGCTGCGCGAGCAGACGCTGATCGACGACGAGTGGCATGCGGTCCGCATGCTGATCGGCTCCGACGCCGCGGGCATCGCCACGCATTTCGGCTTCGCCGATCACTGCATTCCGCTGACGCTGTATTACCGCTGGCTCTACGATCTCGGCGCGCTCAGCGAATGGCAGATGCATCTGCCGCTTCTGATCGCCGGCATCCTGACCTTGCTCGTTGCGCCGTATCTGCTGCGACGGACGGTCGCGTGGCCCGCGCGCGCGATCTGGCTCGCGCTGCTCGCGATATCGCCGGTGCTCGTCTATTTGAGTCGCACGGCGCGGCCGTACGCGCTGGATTGTCTTTGCGTGTTCGTCGCGATCGTCGCGTTCGATCGATGGCGGCGAGAGTCATCGTCGCTCGGCTGGGGACTTGCCTACGTCCTGGCGACGGTCCTCGCAGCGTGGCTGCACCTGCTCACGGTCGTGTTCACGCTGTGGCCATTCGTCTGGTTTGGATTGCCGGCGCTGCGTAACGCGCTGCGGGCATCGACTCGCACCGCCGGGCGGCACGAGCTGCTGCGTATCGCGCTGCTTGCGCTCGTGACGGTCGCGTGCCTTGCGATCGTGCTCGTGCCGCCGATTGCCGGAGACTGGCGCGCGATGGCCGCGAAAGCCGGCGCCGGCGAGGTCGACATCGATACGTTCTATCGATCGGCGCTGATGATGTTCGGCGTCTCGAGTGCGTGGTCGGGCGGTCTGCTCGCCGTGC
>DAISJF010000457.1:0-2298 GCA_036821625.1 Rhodanobacteraceae bacterium | reverse complement strand
ATTCGGCACGCGTGAGCTGACATCGAACGTGATGGCGCCGCCGCCGTCGTTGCCGTCAATCACGTGATTGGCATCGTCAGGATCAACCCACAGATCGTGATGGTCGCCGTGCGTGCCATTGCTGACGTTGGCGAAGCTCTTGCCGCCGTCCAGGCTCTGGATCAGGTTGAAGTCGGGCTTGAACAACCGGTCCGGATTCTTCGGATCGACGACGAGCCTGGCAAAGTAGAACGGACGCCAGACCATCGACTGGCTCTTGTCGCGCTTGTCCCAGGTCTTTCCGCCGTCGTCGGAGCGGTACAGCGCCGAATCGGTCGATTCGACGAACGCATAGACGACGTTCGAAGCGGACGGCGCGATCGTGACCGCGATGCGCCCGTAGGGTTTCTTCGGGAAACCCTTGTCGGCCGAGTCGGTGATCTCGGTCCACGCGCGTCCGCCGTCACTCGAGCGGAAAAGTCCGCTGCCGGAAGGCACTTCAGCCGACTCGCCGCCCGAGCGGAACGTCCAGCCCTTGCGCCGGAAATCCCACAGCGCGGCGAACAGCACGTTCGGATCCTTCGGATCGAGGCTGATCGACGAGCAGCCGGTCGAGAGGTTCTTGCCCTTCAGGACCAGCGTCCAGTTCTTGCCGCCGTCGCTCGTCTTGTACAGGCCGCGATCCGCCGAGTCGCTCCAGAGTTTGCCGGGCACGCATGCATACACGGTGTTGCCGTCGTGGGGATCGACGATGATCTTGGCGATGCGCTCGGAATTCTTGAGGCCGACGTTCGTCCAGGTATCGCCGCCGTCGGCGGACCTGTAGATGCCGTCGCCCACTGAAACGGAATTGCGCGTCCACGATTCGCCGGTGCCGACCCAGACGATGTCGTGATTCGACGGATCGATCGCGATCGCGCCGATCGACTGCACCGGCTGCTTGTCGAATACGGGTTTGAACGTCGTGCCGCTGTCGGTCGACTTCCAGACGCCGCCCGAGGCGGCGCCGATCATCAGCAGGGTCTTGCCGTCCTTCTCCGGCACGGCGGCGACCGCGGCGATGCGTCCGCTCATCGCGGCCGAGCCGATGTTGCGCGCGCCGAGTCCGGAAATGACGCCGGCGTCGAAGCGCGGCGCCGGCGTATTCGTTGCCGGAGCCGCCGATGCGCCGATCGAAACGGCGATCAGGGTCGAGAGCGAGACGGTGCGGATTGCAGAGTTCATGGTCGTCGTCTCCGCTCAGTGGGCCGAACCGGCTTTGCCGGCCGGGAATGCGAACAGGCCGTCGTCGATCGCGGCGTTGGCTTCGGAATGCTCGATCGTGATCTGCGTGCGGTTTCCGTCACCCTTGTTCTCGGTGCTCATCGAGAACGGGAAGTACACGCCCGCGACCTGCTCGTAGTCGCCATAGTCGGTGACGCTTTCGACCTGTGTCCCGCGCACGCTGCGTTGCGCGACCGTGCGGATCTCGAGAAAGTGGTCGGGATCGAGGTAGACGTATTCGACGTCGCCGTTCTTCAACGTGACCTTGAGCTTGTGCGCCTCGGTGCCGTCGACGTCCTCGGTGCCGAGGTAGTCGATCTTCGCGCCGCGCTCGCGTGCGCCGATCAGCGCACCGGCGATCGGGGCATCGTCCGACAGCGACTTCGCGTCGTCCGCCGACATTTTTTCCGGATCCTTGCGACCCTGAAACGGCGAGATCTGCCAGCCATCCTTGCCGTCCCACGCCTGCACGGCGGTGAGGCCCTGGATGCTGGCTTCCGAGCGCACCGAATCGGGCGCTTTCGCATACTGCGTGAGAGCAAGCTCGAACTGTCCGCCGAAGATCAGCTTGCCTTCGGATTTCAGCGTCTTGATGGCGCCGACCTTTTCCGCTCCGCCGCGCGCCTCGAGATTCTTGGCGAGCAGCTCGTCGACCGTGGTCGCGTGAGCGAGCGGGACGGTTGTGGTCAGCAAACAGGCGAGGAGCCCTGGCAATCGGATGCGCATGAAAGTCTCCGATGGTGAGCAGCGGGTCGGGCGGTCCGCGGATCGGGTCCGCAGTCCGACAGAGTAGCGGCCGGCGTTCGGGCTGGCGATCGGTCGAAAGTCATGCTGGCGGCTGATGCCGATCAGCCCGCGTGCGGATCTTCAGAGCGTGACGCGGTGCCGCAGGATGTCCCAGAACATCACCCAGTCGCCGGCGAGGCTGTACAGCGGATGGGTAAACGTCGCCGGCCGATTCTTCTCGAAGAAGAAATGGCCGGCCCAGGCGAAGCCGTAGCCGACCACGGGTGCGAGCAGCAGCCAGCGCGCGTCTCGGTAGGCCATTGCGAGCAC
>DAISJF010000456.1:0-2303 GCA_036821625.1 Rhodanobacteraceae bacterium | reverse complement strand
GGAACACCTGCGTCATGACCGCGGCTTCGGTGACGCCGAGCTGCTTGGCGATCTCCTCGCACGAGAATCCGCCGAGCACCTGCAGCACGAGCGGCTCGCGATACTTGGGCTCGAGCCGTGCGATCGCCGCGCGCAGCACCGCGTCCTCGCCGGTCCGTTCGGGGCCGGGGCCGGTGTCGCTCAGGTCAAGGTCGGCAAGATCCGTGGTGGGCATCGGCTTTCGTTCGTAAAGACGGGCATGCTCGCGTCGCAGGATCGTCGTCAGCCAGGCTTTGGCGGCGACGGTGTCGCGCAGCGAATCGAGTGAGCGCCATGCCCGCAGGAACGTCTCCTGCACGAGATCCTGGGCCTGAGCGCCCTCCCCGCACAGCCAGTACGCGTACCGATAAAGCTCACCGGAATGCGCACGCACGAGAGCCTCGAACTGCTGCTGGCGGGTGCTCACAGCAGTCGAGGACCGGGGTTCGGTGCCGTGGCTTGCATTGACCGGCATGGCTCGAGAAAGGCGGCCGCGTGCGGCCGTTTTCGCTCCCTCCGAAACCGAAGACGAACGCATGGCTCGACGGTCAGGGATCAAAGCCGTTCCTGAAGACCAGGTCGGCGGCGCTGACGTCGACGGTGAACGTGACCGGCACCGTGACCGGGTCGTTCGCCGTGTCATTACTGTGGACGCAGACGTTTGCGTTGTAAACGCCCGGCGTGAGCAGGGTCGCGTCCAGCGTCACGTCGACGGGCGTCGGCGGATCGCCGACCACGACCGTGCCGCTGTTCGGCAGCATCGACAGCCACGGCACCGCGTCCGGCGCCGTGCAGTCCGTCGTCGCCGTGTCGGCGTTCCACGTGAGGTCGGCGTCGCCGGAATTGATGATCGAAAGCGGAACCGTCGTCATGTTGCCTTCGTCGATCTCGCCGCTCAGCGCGGTCGGATCGACGCTGATCGCCGGCGAACCGCCGCCGCCGCCCGAGATCGTGATCGTGCCGTGCATGCCGCCGCCGTCGAAGCCGTGGATTTCGCAGTGGAATCCGGCGGTGCCCTCGGTCGGGAACGTGACCGTGGCCGACCATGTGTTGCCGGAAGGATCGCCGTCGCCGCCCATGCCGTCGCCGTCGCAGCCGTTCGCGCAGCGGAACTGCGTGACCGAATCCGTATCGGAGCGCGCGTTGTGGAAACCCGGCGCATCCGGGTCGTTCATGAACGTCACCGTGTCGCCGACATTGATGCTCAGCGTCGGCGGATCGAAGGTGAGGTTCGGGCGTGCGATGACGACATGGTTGCCGGCGTAGGCGGAAACGGCAAAGAGCGCGAGCGCGCCCCCCGCCGACATCAGGCCGATGCGTTTCATGGCTCTCCTCCCGTGCGTGGTCGTGCAGCGGCACAGGCCGCCGCACGCAGAGGCCTGAGCATGCGTCCGGCGCGTCATGAAAAACGAGAGTGAAAACCCCTAGCGCGCGGCCGCGCGGCCGGAAACCTCAGTCCCGGCAACGCGAATCAGCGCAGGCGTTCGAGGATGCCGTCGAGCTCGTCGACGCTGTGATAGTGGATCACGAGCTTGCCGCGACCGCTGCGCGAGTGTGCGATGACGACGCGCGTGGCGAGCTTTTCGGCCAGATCGCGCTCGAGGGCTGCGATGTTCGGATCGCGCGACGCGGACTTTTTGGGCTTTCCCTTCGCGCGCGATTCGGCCCGGCGCGCGGCTTCCTCGAGCTCGCGCACGGACCAGCCGTGCTCGGCGGCCTGCAGCGCGAGCCAGGTCGCGCGGTCTTCGGGCAGCGTCGCCAGCGCGCGCGCATGGCCCATGTCGAGCTTGCGCTCGTCGAGCAGGCGCTTGATCTCGGCCGGGAGCTCGAGCAGGCGCAGGAGATTCGACACCGCGGCGCGCGAGCGTCCGATCGCGTCGGCCGTTTCCTGATGCGTCAGGTGGAATTCCTCGATCAGCCGCGACAAGGCCTGCGCTTCCTCGAGCGGCGAAAGATTCTCGCGCTGTATGTTCTCGATCAGCGCCATCGCGACGACGGCCTGATCCGGCACCGCCTTGACCAGCGCGGGGATTTCCGCGAGACCGGCTTTCTGCGCCGCGCGCCAGCGGCGTTCACCGGCGATCAGCTCGTAACGGCCCTGGCCGATCTCGCGCACGACGATCGGCTGGATGACGCCCTGCGCGCGGATCGATGCCGCGAGATCGTCGAGCCGCTCCGGATCCATGCCGTGCCGCGGCTGATAGCGGCCGGGCTGGATCGCCGCGATCGCAAGCGTGTGCAGATCGCCGTCGCCGTCGGACATCGACGCCGCTTCGGCGTCGCCG
>DAISJF010000455.1:0-2329 GCA_036821625.1 Rhodanobacteraceae bacterium | reverse complement strand
CGAGAGCTGACGCACAACCCCCTCTCCCGCTTGCGGGAGAGGGTTGGGGTGAGGGCGATCGGAGCGCGAGCCGCAAGCACAAGCCGACGCCCAATCCCCCTCTCCCGCTTGCGGGAGAGGGCTGGGGTGAGGGCGATTCGGAGCGCGGCCTCGACAGCCACTGCAAACCGCAGCGCTTCGCTCCGTTTCGCCTCACCCTGCGCTGCGCGCCTCCCTCTCCCTGTCGGGAGAGAGTTACGGATCCGGTGCGTCCTGCTTTTCCTGCTCGTTGTCGACGCTCGCGTCGGGCACGCAGCCGGCGACGATCGCGTCCGCGCGCGCCAGCCACCATTCGCGGCGGTTCGCGTGGCCCACGCGCGTGGCCTTGTCGCGATCGATACAGCGGCCCATCGCCTCGTCAAGAATGAAGATCGGCCGACGCGCAGGATCTTCGGCCTGCCACTGCATCGCTTCGAGAAGCTGCTTGTCCCACGGGTTGACGAACCCGAAGTCGCGCACGGGGCCTTCGGCCATCAAGAGGTTCTGCTCCTTCCACGCGACGAGACCGATTTCAGCATCCGGACCCGCGATTTCGCGCGCGCGGTGCATGACGGCTCTGGCCGAGCTCGAATCATTGAGCAGCGGATACGACCAGAAGCTCCAGATCAGCCACAGCGCCGCGATGCCGGCCAGCAGCGCATGGATGCCGCGCCGCGGCCGGAACCACGCGGCTGCGAGCACGAACGCGACGCCGATCGCGATCACCATGCTCCAGACCATGTGACCGAGATCCTCGAGCTCGCGCTGCTCGATGAATCGCTGCGTTGCCTGCGAGTGACCGAACGAGGCCCAAAGTCCGGCGACGATGATCGCGACGCCGCCGAACGCCGCGATCGCGAATGCCGTATTGCGCAGCCATCGCGTCTCTGCCATCGCTTCGAGGTACGGCGCCATCGCAAGCGCGACCATCGGGATCGCAGGCATCAGATAGACGTCGCGCTTGCCGACGGGGATGCTGAAGAACACGACGATCAGCAGCGTCCAGCCGAGCGGCAAGAGAATCCGCGATTCGCCGGCCTTCAGATCGCGCCACCAGCGTGGTGCCGCACCGACGTACGCGAGCGACATCGGAAACCAGTTGAACAGCACGATCGGCACGTAGTAGTAGAACGGCTGCGGATGCGACCACGAGCCCGCGTAACGACCGGCCGTCTGCCGGAAAAAAAGATCGTTGACGTACGCCGCGTATTCGGGCGTTCCGCGCGCCTTCGCGAGAAGCAGCACACTGATGCCCCAGGCAAGAATCGGCGCGAGGAACGCGAGCACGCCGCCGAACCAGCGCAGCGCGGAGCGATCGGTGCGCGTCACGCCTTCCCATCCGCGCCAGCGCGCGAAGAGATAAGGCACGAACATCAGGAACGCGAGGATTCCGACACCTTTCGTGATCACGCCGACGCCGGCGGCGAAGCAACCGAGCCAGTAGGCGCGCCAGTTCGGGCCGCGCAGGAAGTGCAGCAGCAGCCCCCAGTTCGCGAGCGTGATCCAACCCATGATCAGCGGATCGATCTGCGCGCGCTTGACCTGGTACATGAACTGGAACACGAACAACGCCGCGATCGCCGCGTAAAGCCCTGCCTTGTGGTTCCAGAGCCGGCGCCCGAGATCGTAGGTCAGTCCGAGCGTCAGGAGGCCGGCCAGCAGCGACGGCAGAAGGAACGCGATGCGCCAGCTGCGCGTGACTTCGAACGACGCGGCCTCCATCCACAGCAGCATCGGCGGCTTGTCGGAATAAAGCTCGCGACCGCGGCGCGGAAACAGCCAGTCGCCGGACTCGACCATCTGCTTCGCCGCGAGCGTGAAGCGAGGCTCGTCGCTCGGCCACGGATCGCGAAGCCCGATGCCCGCGCCGAGCAGCACGAAAGCGACGAGCATGAAAAGCCAGAATGCGCGTCGCTCGCGCGCAGTATCGATCGACGGTGCAGAGGTCATGGCGGACGCCGCAACGGGGCAGCCCGTATGGTATCAGCCCCGTCATCCGGCTCGGCCGATGCGGCGACGCGGAAGCAGAGACTGCGCGATGCGCGCGCGATCGCGGCGCTCGCGGCTCTGCGCGGAAAATGCGACGCGCCTTTTTGCGGCTAGTGCAGGCGATCTGCCTTGATCGCCCGCGCGTCGAGACGGTCGACGAACTGGATCGCGCAGCGCTCGCCGCCGATCATGACGGCTGCGGCGCCGGGCCTCACCACGCCGCCATCGGCGTGGAATTCCTTGAGCGTGATGGCATCGCCATCGCCCTCGCCGGTGCCGGCCAGCAAGGCGAGGGTGTTGCGGTTGCCGTTGGCGTCGTCGG
>DAISJF010000454.1:0-2331 GCA_036821625.1 Rhodanobacteraceae bacterium | reverse complement strand
TCCGCAGTGGGTCGACAGCGATCGCGGCGAGCGCTCGTATTCGCAGCTTCCGGCCGGCACATTCACGCTGCAGGTGCGCGCCGCGAATGCCGACGGTGCCTGGAGCGCGCTGCAGCCGATGTCGATCACGGTCGCTCCGCCGACCTGGGCGCGTCCCAGCGCGTTCATCGCGTATGCGCTGGCATTGCTCGCGATCGCATTCGCGATACTGATTGCGTATCGGCTGCGCGTGCGCCGGAGGCACGCGCTCGCGCTCGCAGACGAGCGTCGGCGCACGGCCGAGCAGCTCGCCGAGGCGAAATCGAACTTCCTGGCGACCATGGGCCACGAGATCCGCACGCCGATGACCGGCGTGCTCGGCATGAGCGAGCTCCTGCTCGCCACGCCGCTCGACGATCGCCAGCGCGGCTACGCGAAGGCGATCCACCAGTCGGGCGAGCTGATGCTGCGCCTCGTCAACGACAGCCTCGACATCGCGCGCATCCAGGCCGGCAAGTTCGCGCTGGACGATCGCCAGCTCGATCCCGCCGCGCTGATGCGCGAGGTGACGGCGCTCCAGCACCCGCTCGCGGAGCGCAAGGGCCTCGCGATCACGGTCGAGATCGCACCGGGCGTGCCCGAGTCGATCTGGGGCGATCCGCTGCGGATCAAGCAGATCCTGCTCAATCTGGTCAACAACGCGATCAAGTTCACCGAGCGCGGCGGCATCGCGCTCGCGTTGTCGCGGATCGGCGGCAATCAGCTCCGGTTTCGCGTCAGCGACACGGGTCCCGGCATGAGCGAGTCGATGCGCGCGCGGCTGTTCAACCGCTTCGAGCAGGCCGAAGGCGTCACGCAGCGGCACGGCGGCAGCGGCCTCGGTCTTGCGATCAGTCGCGAGCTCGCGATCCTGATGGGCGGCAAGATCTCGGTATCGAGCACGCTCGGCGAGGGCAGCGCGTTCGATTTCGATCTGCCGATCTACGAGGCGCAACGCAGCGATTCGCCGAGACCCGCGACGGCGATCATGCCGGATGCTTCGTCGCGCCGGCTCGAAATCCTGCTCGTCGAAGACGATCCGACCGTGGCGCAGGTGCTGGCCGGCCTCCTCGCCGGCCGCGGACACCGCGCGAAGCATGCCGCAAACGGGCTCGCCGCGCTGGTCGAGCTCAAGGACGCGCGCTTCGATGTCGCGTTGCTCGATCTCGATCTGCCCGGCATGGACGGCCTGCGCCTTGCGCGCCTGATTCGCGGCGGCCAGATCCAGCCGGACCTGCCGATGATCGCGGTCACCGCGCGTTCGATCGGCGATGAGGAAACGCAGATTCGCGCGGCCGGAATGGACGGTCTTCTGCGCAAGCCGGTGACCGCGGCACTGCTCGAAGCGGCGATCGGCGCCGCGCTCGCGGCACGCGTGCGGGCCGCGTAGCCGTGACGAGCCTCGGCGCCTTGAGCCGCGGCGCCTTGAGCCGGCTGCGGCAGGCGATCTGGATCGCGCTGGTGATCGGCGTGCTCGTGCTGATCGATTCGGAATACGCGATCGTGATCGCCGCGCTGGTCGCGATCGGCATCGTCGCCTTCGAGACGCGCACGCCGTTGCGCGAGCTCGGACTTTCGCGGCCGCGCTCGATCGTGCGCACGATCCTGCTCGGCCTTGCGGCAGGATTCGTGCTGCTGCCGTTCTCGAAACTCCTGCTGACGCCGGTCGCCGAGGCGCTGACCGGGATTCCGCGCGATCTGTCAGGTTTCGACTTCGTGCGCGGCGATGTCGCGGCGTATCTCCGGCTGATGCCGAAGATCTGGATCGGCGCCGCGATCTGCGAGGAGATCATCTTCCGCGGATTCCTGATCGGACGCCTCGAGGCCGCGTTCGGCGGCGCGTCGCGCGCCGGGACCGGCGCGGCGATCGTGCTGTCGAGTGTCGTGTTCGGCGCGGCGCACGCGTACCAGGGACCGACCGGCATCATCATCACCGCCGTGCTCGGCCTGATCTTCGCGATCCTGTTCGTCGCGTCGGGCCGCAACCTCTGGATCAGCATCATCGCGCACGGCGTCTACGACACGCTGAGCCTGGCGCTCGTGCTGACCAGTTACGATCGCGTATTCAACGAGATCGCGCACCGGCTGATCCCGCACTGACGGCTAGCGCGCTTTCGCGCTGTGCGCGTGCACGGTGTCGACGAGCACCTCGACGTGTGCCGGATCGATGTCCGGCGTGATGCCATGCCCGAGATTGAACACATGGCCCGGATGCGGGCCGAAGTCGTCGAGCACGGCGCGCGCTTCGCGACGGATCGCGTCGGGATTCGCCGCGAGCACGACGGGATCGAGATTGCCCTGCAGCGCGACGCG
>DAISJF010000453.1:0-2339 GCA_036821625.1 Rhodanobacteraceae bacterium | reverse complement strand
CATCGTCACCACCGAGGGTCCGCTACGCGTCTTCACGCTGCTGCACGACGCACGGCCGGTGCTGCTCAACTTCGGCGAGCGCGGCGGCTTCGACATCGTTCCGTGGGCTGATCGCGTTCGGTGGATGGATGCCACGTGCGCGGGTGCGTGGGAGCTTCCGGCAATCGGCGTTGTCGCTGCGCCCAGCGCCGTGTTGATTCGGCCCGACGGATATGTGGCGTGGGTGGGCGAGTTGAATCAGTCGGGACTCGCCGACGCGCTGACTACCTGGTTCGGACCGCCCGCTGCTGCGTAGAGCGGCGCCATCCGGCGGCCGCGCTGCCTGTCCTTTCGAGCGTCGGGAAGCCGGGCTTCACTTCCGCCCGGGCAACGAACAGCCACAAAATGATGGGAGGCAACGCCGTACGCCGATCCCGGCCCGACGTCCAGTTACTCCGGCCCGCCCGCGGCCGGTTTCTTCGCGACGGCGCCGACGCCCGGCTGCAGCGGCACACCTTCCTTCGCCAGCGCGGCCGGCAATGCCGCGCGCATCGCTTCGATCTCGCGGCGCTGCTCGGCCATGTGTTCCGCAACGCGCGCGTCATCGGCGATGCCGACCAGGCGCGCCAACCCGGTGCGCACGGGCAAATCGGCAACCGTCGTCTGCTGTGGAGGGATAAAGCTTGCAATGATCGTCTCGCGGTCGTTGCGCAACGCTGCGGCGAAGTTGTGCCATTCCGCGGTCGATTCCCAGTCGCTGCCGAAAGTCGCCGCCATCAGGGCGAGGATTTGCGCGCGGCGCGGCGCTTCGGCCGCGCTTTCGTCGACCGCGCAGTGCGCGATTCTGGCCATCTGGCGCAGCCGCACCTTGGGCGAGGCCGTCGGACCGACCCAGGCCGCGAATCCTGCGGGCGAAAGGTCGCGCGGCAACGCACCGGCATTCTCCAGCGCAACGCGAAACTCGGCGCTGCGGCCGAGCTCGCGCGCGGCAAGGCAACCGGTCGTGATCGCGTTGTGCCAGAAATCGTGGCGTTCCTCGGCGCTGCGTGCGACGAGGCGCAGCGCGGCGCTCATTGCCGCCGGCATGTCGCCGCGATCGTACGCGAGCGAGACCGTCGCGCTGGCCGCGTGGATGTTGTCGGGCGCGAGCCGCTCGGATTCGCGAAGCCACGCGTCGGCCGCTGCGAAGTCGCCGATCTCGCCGAGCAGCACCGCCGATACCGCCGGTGACTCGGAATCCTCGGTGTCGAGCACGTAGCCCTTGTTGCTGGCGACGATCGCGCCGACCAGATCGCCGCTCTGATAGTCGTTGAGGCTGAGCTCCCAGTAGTTCGAGCTGTTCTTCGGATCAAGTTCCATCGCGCGCAGTCCCGCGGCGCGCGCTTCCTCGAGGCGCCCGGCCTGGCGCAGTGCCGAGGCGCGAAAGCGCACGACGTTGTTGTCGAGCGGATTCAGTGCGACGGCGCGATCCAGTACCGGCAGCATCGCCTCGATGTCGCCCTGCTTGGCATGGATCGTCGCCAGAATCACCTGGACCCACGCGACGCCGGGCGCCGCGGCCGCCGCGCGGCTCGCGAGGCGCACCGCTTCGTCGTGCTGGCCGAGCTCGTCGGCGATCTCGCCGCGGACCGCCAGCGCCGAGGGATTTTCCGGGTCGATCGCTTCGATGCGCTCGAGCACCGGCACGGCGCGCTCGCGGAATTCCGCCGGCACGATCGCGCCGGTGCGCGCGAGGGTCAGGTCCGCGAGCACGACACCCACCATCGCATCGACATAGTTCGGATCGAGCGCCAGCGCCTGCTTCATCAGCACGCCCGCCTGCTGGATCGAAGGAACCGAATTGATCGCGATCTGCTGGAGCCCGCGCGTGTACGCGTCGTAAGCGGCGAGATCCTTCGTGCCGCCCTTGGCGAGGATCGCTTTCGTTTTCGGCAGGAGCTCGCCGATCAGCGCCTCGGTGACGGCGGACGCGATCTCGTCCTGGATCGCAAAGAGATCGGCCGCCTTGCGATCGTAGTTGTGCGACCAGAGGTGCGTGCCATCCGCCGCGCGGATCAGCTGCGCGGTGATGCGCAGCGTGTCGCCCGCCTGCTGCACACTGCCTTCGACGAGGCTTGCAACGCCGAGAGCGGCGCCGATCTTGCGCACGTCGGCGTTGGTGCCCTTGAACGAAAACGACGAGGTGCGCGCAGCGACCTTGAGCTCCGGCACCTGCGCGAGACGGTTCAGCAGCGTCTCGGTCATCCCGTCGGAGAAATATTCGTTGGCCTTGTCGGCCGACATGTTGACGAACGGCAGGACTGCCGTGGACGCGGCACCGAGCGACGCGACCGCGCCCGCCGGCGCCGGCACATCGCCGG
>DAISJF010000452.1:0-2346 GCA_036821625.1 Rhodanobacteraceae bacterium | reverse complement strand
CTACGTCGCGGCATGGACGCTGCCGGCACTGGCCGGCGCCGGGATCTGCACCGCTTTTTCCGCGCGCGCCGGACGACCGATCGACCTGGCTTCGATGCTCGGCGCCGGCTGGCTTATCGGTATCTTCGTTGCCGCAGGCTGCGCGAGACTTGCCGCGGCGGACGATACCGCGCATGCATTCGCGCGCGCGTGGCCGTGGTGTGCGGCGATCGGTGCCATCGGCTGGACGTTCGTCGTCGTGCGACGGCGCGACCTTCAGCTGCGCAAGCCGGAACGCAGTTCGTCGACGGCGCTGCGCGCGCTGTGGTGGCTTTTGTTGTTATGGATCGTCTTCCGCTTCTTGTTGATCGGCGATGAAGCCTCGTTGCGTCCGGTCTTTCCGTGGGACGCATGGTCCGCGTGGTCGACCAAGCCGAAGACGTGGTTTCTGCTCGGGCATGCGGAGCCGTATGTCTCGATGGTCGACTGGCTCGCCAGTCCGAACGATGCGTTGCGCACGGCGGCGGCGTGGAGCTATCCGGAGCTGCTCGCCTGGGTGCAGCTCTGGTTCGCCGGCGCGGTCGGCGCCTGGAACGAACCGCTGGTCGACGTGGCATGGTGCGGCGCGCTCGTCGCGTTCGCGCTCGCCGCGTACGGCTACTGGCGCGCGCTCGATATCGCGCCGTGGATGGCCCTCGTGCTCGTCTATGGGTTCGTGTCGCTGCCGCTCATCGACGCGCACGTCGCGCTGGCCGGCTACGCGGATCTCTGGGTCGCGGTTGCGCTCGGACTCGCCGCGCTCGCGTGGACGCGCTGGCTGATCAATCGCGAGCGCGGACAGCTCGTGCTGGCGATCGTGGCCGCGCTGTGCCTGCCGGCGATCAAGCTCGAAGGCATGGTCTGGCTCGTCGCATTTCTTGCCGCGCTCGCGCTCGACGTCGCGCCGCGACGCTGGCGCTGGTTCGGACTGCCCGGCATGGTGCTGCTCGTCGTCGTCGGCGTGCTCGTGATCAGCCACGGTTCCGTGCAGGTATCGTGGAACCGGATCGCGATTCCGTCGATCGGTACGTTCGCGCTCGCCTGGCACAGCGTCGGCGGTGCGATCGCGGCGAGTCTGTTCACGCTGCCGAACTGGCATCTGCTCTGGTATGTCGTGCCGGTGCTGCTCGTGTTGTGCCGCCGGCGCTTCCGCGACGATCGCGCCGCGCGGATGCTCGGACTGATGCTCCTGATCGACTTCGCGTTCCTGTTCATCCTGTTCTTCCTGACCACGGCTTCGGCGTGGGCGCAGGACTACACGAGCGCCAACCGGCTGGTCCTGCAGCTGGTGCCGAGCGTGTTCGCGCTGCTGGCGGTGCTGCTGCGTCCGATTCCCGGTCGCGCTGCAGAATCTAGCGCTGCACTTCGGCGTACAGGGCCAGCCACTCCTGCGCCGAACGTTCGAGCGTGAAATGATCTTCCCAGCGCCGCCGCCCGTTCGCGCCGAGGCGCCGGCGTAACGCAGGATCGCGCAGGCGGGCGATCGCAGCGGCTAGAGCGTCGGCATCACCGGGTACGGTCAGGATTCCGGTCTCGCCGTCTACGACGACATCGCCGATGCCGGAGCCCGGGATCGCGCTCGCGATCACCGGCAGACGTGCGCGCATCGCCTCGAGCAGAACGAGACCGAACGCCTCGCCGCGATTGAGCGACGGCAGCACGAGCGCATCGGCGCCGGCGTAGGCCGCAAGGAGCGTGTCGTCGGCGATCGCTCCGGCGAATCGGACGCGGTCGGAGAGCGCGCGCTGCACGGTCAACGCGCGCAACTCATCCGCGCATTCGCCGTCCCCGACCAGCAGGACGACCGCGTCGCTCGTTCGAGCCAGCGCTTCGATCAGGACATCGAAGCCTTTGTAGTGGCTGAGTCGACCGACGGCGAGCAGCTTCGGCCCGTCGCCCTTGGGCCACAAGTCCGCTTGCGGCTGCGGCAGTGCGACTTCGTCGGCGCCGAGCGGAATCACGCGGCATTTCGCACGCCAGCGCGAGAGCGCGCCGCTGGCGTCGAGGTAGGCCTGCGAAGTCGCGACGACGGCGGCAGCGCGTTTCAGCAGCGCCTGTTCGAACGGGCGATACGTGCGATAGCCGATTCGCAGCCGCCAGTCCGGCGCATCGGGCGGAATGTCCGAGTGCCAGTGCACGATCCACGGCACTCGACGCGCGCGCGTGCTGGCGAGCAGCGAGAAGCACGATGGATTCGGCAGATGCAGGTGCAGGAGCTCGGGTTTGACGTCGCGCAGCGTGCGCGCGAGCTCGAACGGGAACGTCGGGCTCACGGGCGTGTAGACCGGATCGGCGATGCAGGCCACGCGGCGCACATCGACGCCGCCG
>DAISJF010000451.1:0-2348 GCA_036821625.1 Rhodanobacteraceae bacterium | reverse complement strand
CGTGCCGACGTTCGCGTATCAGGTCAGCGGCGAGTACGCGATGCTGAAGGCGGCGATCCTGAACGGCTGGCTCGACGAGCGCGCCGGCGTGCTCGAAACGCTCATCGGCATCCGGCGGGCCGGCGCGGACGCGGTGCTGACTTATTTCGCGCTCGATGTCGCGAAGTGGCTGCGCGAAGCGGGCTGAGCGCGCTGCCGCCGCGACCATTCGTCGTATGCGAGCCGAGCTCCCGATTCCGTTCCGGCGAACGCCGGAACCCATTGTGATCTTCGCTTTCACCGCCGCGCACAAGTGCCCAAGCAAGATGGGTCCCGGCTTTCGCCGGGACGACAGCGGGGCGGGTTGCGGCGCGGAGAATGTCTCGTGACATCGCGGCTCCAGTACGCCGTGTTCGGCCAGCCCATCGCGCATTCGCTGTCGCCGCGCATCCACGCGATGTTCGCATCGCAGCTCGGCATTGCGCTCGACTACCGGGCCATCGAAGCAGGTCACGATGAGTTCGCGCGCGCGCTCGACGCGTTCACGCACGCGGGCGGCGCCGGCGCGAACGTCACATTGCCGTTGAAGCAGGACGCGCTGGGCCTCTGCACGACGATCAGCGATCGCGCGCGGCGCTGCGGCAGCGTCAACACGCTGATTCGCAGTGGCGACGCGTGGCGCGGCGACACGACCGACGGCAGCGGTTTTCTGCGCGACCTGCGCGAGCGCCATTCGTTGGAACCGCGCGGTCGAAGCGTCCTCTTGCTAGGCGCAGGCGGCGCGGCGCGCGCGGTTGCGTTTGCGCTCGCCGACGAGCACGTCGCGCGGCTCTCGATCGCAAATCGCACGCGCGAGCGCGCCGAGGACTTGGCCGATGCGATCGGAATGTCGAACGTCGATGTCGTCGGATGGGACGCCCTCGCTTCCGCGGATGCGTACGATCTCCTCGTGCATGCGACGGCGGCCGGCCATGAGAGTGCGACCTTCGAGTTGCCGCATGCACCGCTCGCATCGCAGACGCTGTGCTACGACCTCTCGTACGGCCAGGCCGCGGCCGCGTTCCTGCGCTGGGCTCGCGCGGCCGGCGCCACGCAGGCGTCGGATGGCCTTGGCATGCTGATCGAGCAAGCCGCCGAGTCGTTCGCGATCTGGCACGGACGCAGGCCGGATACGGCCGCGGTGCACGCCGCGCTTCGTCGCGATCTTCCGCCGTCGCTGACCGGAGGCTGAGATGCACTGTCGCATGGGCTGCGGCGCCTGCTGCATCGCCCCTTCGATCTCCTCGCCGATTCCGGGCATGCCGAACGGCAAGCCGGCCGGCGTGCGCTGCGTCCAGCTCGACGACGAGAACCGCTGCAAGCTGTTCGGGCTGCCGGAACGCCCCGAGGTGTGCGTGCGCCTGCGGCCCGCGCCGGCGATGTGCGGCAGCAACCGCGAAGAGGCGCTGGCGATGCTGGATCATCTCGAGATCGCAACGCATCCCGGATCGTTCGCAGCGATCAGCGACTCGCCTGACCGCCCGGCGCGAGGTAGTCGTCCTTGAGCTTCACGTAGTGCCGAGCCGAGTAGTAGAGGCGCTCGATCTCGACGTCGGAAAGCATGCGCACCTTGCGCGCGGGATTGCCGACCCAGAGCTCGCCTTCGCCGACGATCTTGCCCGGCGAAACGACCGCGCCGGCGCCGATCATGCTGTGCCGGTTGACGATGGCGCCGTCGAGCACGGTCGCGTTCATGCCGATCAGGCACGCGTCCCTGACCATGCACGCGTGCACGATCGCGCCGTGGCCGATGGTGACGTCGTCGCCGATGAGCAGCGGGAATCCGCCGGGCGTGTATTCGCCGTCGTGCGTCACGTGCAGCACCGCGCCGTCCTGCACGTTCGTGCGCGCGCCGATGCGCACGTAGTGCACGTCGCCGCGCGCGACCGCGAACGGCCAGATCGACGCGTCGTCGCCGAGCTCGACGTCGCCGATGACGAGCCCGGCGGGGTCGACGTAGACGCGGGCGCCGAGCCGTGGAACCGTGTTCAGATACGGACGGACGTTCATGGGCGAATCGCAGTGGTCTCAAGCAAGACTAGCACCGGCCCCGCGAGGATCCGCAGCAGCAACGCGCAATCGGCTTGATTTCGGTTCGTGACTGCTCCAATTTCAGAGACCGAACCGCACTCCTGCTCCCCATGTCCGAACCGAATCCCCTGCTCGAAACCGCGGGTCTGCCGCGGTTTTCCGCGATCACGCCGGAGCATGTCGCGCCGGCCGTCGACGCGCTGCTCGCCGACTACCGCGCGCGCATCGACGCCTTGCTGGCATCGAACGATCCGCGCGATTTCGCGACGGTCGTCCTGCTCGGCGAGGCGCTCGAAGAC
>DAISJF010000450.1:0-2349 GCA_036821625.1 Rhodanobacteraceae bacterium | reverse complement strand
TGCGCCGGTCCGATGGAATCATCTCGCGGGGTTTGCGCTGATTGTCGTTGCGGCTTTCTTGATCTTTCGCGACTGAGGAGCTCATGCGCATGACCCATTCCACGCGGCGATTCGCCGTCCTCGCCTGCGTCGTGCTGGCGGGTTGCACGACGCAGACGCCGACGACGGAACGTTCCGGCGCCCGCATCGACCGTACCGACAAGGAATTCGAAATCCCCAGCGATGTCACCCGCATTGCAATCGACAACCCCTGGGGCGAAATCAACGTCCGCGGCCGCGACGAGCGCGAGGTCGGCATCCACGCCGTGATCCAGCGCATGCCGCCGTCGTTTCCGAAGGTCGAGTTCCACACGCGGCGCGAGCAGGACACGCTGCACATCGACGTCGTCGTCGCGGGTGCATTGCCGAGCACGGATCCTTTCTCGGCCTCTGCACCGGCACGTGCCGACCTCGCGGTTTACATCCCGGGCGATCTCGCGCTCGCGCTGTCGACGCGTGACGGTCTCATCTCGGCCAAGCGCCGCGCCGGCCCGATCGAGGCGCGAACCGACTCCGGCGAGATCCACGCGTCCTCGCTCGGCCGTCTCGACCTCAGGAGCCGCTCCGGGCAGATCCGCGCGATCGCGATCGGCCGGCGCTGGCCGGGCGCCAGCGAGATCGTCACCGAGACCGGCCGCATCGTGCTGCTGGTGCCGACGTTCGGCGATATCGCGCTCGAAGCGAAGACCGGCGGCAAGCTCAGCACCGGTTTCGGCCTCAGCGTCCATGCGCTGCCGAATGGCGGGAACGAGGCGCACGCGCACTATGGCGCCGGCACGTCGCCGTTGCGTGCACAGAGCACAAATGGAGAAATCGTGCTTGAACAACTCGTGCTGCTGGGGGACGATAAGGCCTTGCCGGAGGATGACGATTGACTCAGCCCGAAGGCCGAAACGGGGCGTCAATTCCGGTGATTCCGACCTCAGCCTGGGGATCCGCGATGAATGTCCTTCTCAAGCTCGCTGCGGCGAGCCTGCTCGTTCTCGGCGTGCCGGCGCTTGCGCAGACGTCGAGCCCCGCCGGCGTTTCGCGCGGCGCCGATTACGTGAGCCCGCCGTCCGTTCCTGAACGCATCTTCCTCGACGCGCGCACGCGGCCGCTCGTGCCGGACTGGCGGCCGGGCGATCCGATCCGCGAGATTCCGCGCCGGTTCCACGGCGACGAAGATCTCCAGCGCTTTCCGCTGATGCCGGCGAACCCGGTCACCGGGCACATCGACATCCTCGTCGAGCTCCAGCGCAACGCGATCCTGCATCCCGCGGGCGGCGGATTCGAGACACCGCTGTTCAACGCCGACGGCGCGAATTTCACCGGCGTGTTTCCGCCCGATCCGACCGGCGACGTCGGCGGCGGCTTCTTCGTGCATGTCTACAACGGCAACGGCGCGGTGGTCCGGATCTACAGCTCGACCGACGGCACGCTCGCCGCGGGTCCGTTCAACATGGAAGGCCTCGGCAGCGGCGGACCGTGCGCGAGCGGCCTCGGCGACGGCGTCGTCGTGTTCGACCAGCTCGCGCAGCGCTGGCTGCTGACCGAGTTCTCGGGCTCCAGCAACACGCTGTGCACGTACCTGAGCGACGGCGACAATCCGGTCGTCACGACCTGGACGCGCTACACGTTCAACACGCCGAGCTTTCCCGACTATCCGAAATACGGCGTCTGGTCCGATGCGTACTACGTCGGCGCCAACGAAGGGCCCGCGGTCTACGCGCTCGATCGACTGCGCATGCTCGCCGGACAGGCCGCCACGCTGCAGCGCAAGGGCGTGCCGCGCCTTAACGGACTCGGTTTCCAGATGGTGCCGCCGGCCTCGGTGTTTGGCTCGACGCCGCCCCCAGTCGGCGCGCCCGGCATCTTCATCCGCGACAACGACGACGAGCGCAACAACCCGAGCGGCAATGATCCGAACCACGATTTCCTCGAGCTCTTCGCGCTGACGGTCGACTGGGTCAACCCGGCCAACACGACGCTGTCGGGTCCGGTGCAGATCGAGGAGGACGAGTTCGATTCCGAGTTCAACGTGACGAGCGGCTTCGGCGCGATCCACCAGCCCGGCACCTCGCAGACGCTCGATCCGCTGCTCGAAGTGCCGATGGTGCCGATCCACTACCGCAACTTCGGCACGTACGAAGTGCTCGCCGCGAACCACGTGACGCGCCTTGCGGACGATACGACCGACAACATCGCGGGCGTGCGCTGGTTCGAGCTTCGCCGCACGGGCGGTCCCGCGAATCCGTGGACGCTCTATCAGCAGGGCACGTATGCGCCGGCCGACACCGGCGGCCAGATCAGCCGCTGGATGGCCGCGCT
>DAISJF010000449.1:0-2351 GCA_036821625.1 Rhodanobacteraceae bacterium | reverse complement strand
ACGAGCAGCGGCACCTTCGCCGCGCGCGCGTGCTGGATCGCCTCGACGGTCTGCGGCATGACGCCGTCGTCGGCCGCGACGACGAGCACGACGATGTCGGTCGACTGCGCGCCGCGTGCGCGCATCGACGAGAACGCCGCGTGGCCCGGCGTGTCGAGGAACGTGATCACGCCCTTCGGCGTGTCGACGTGATACGCGCCGATGTGCTGCGTGATGCCGCCCGCCTCGCCCGCCGCGACCTTCGTGCGGCGGATGTAGTCGAGCAGCGAGGTCTTGCCGTGGTCGACGTGGCCCATGATGGTGACCACGGGCGGACGCGGCTCGCGGTCGCCGACCACTTCGATGTTGGCGAGTTCGGTCTCGGCGTTGTTCTCTTCCAGCCGCGTGGCGCGGTGCCCCAACTCCTCGACGACGAGCACGGCCGTATCGTGATCGATCGGCTGATTGATCGTCGCCATCACACCCATCTTGAACAGCGCGCGCACGACGTCGGCGCCTTTGACCGCCATCTTCTGCGCGAGGTCGGAGACGAGAATCGATTCGCCGATCGCGACATCGCGTGTGACCGGAACGGTCGGCCGCGAGAAGCCGTGCTGGCCGCTCGGCAGACGCGTCTGTTCGAGTTGCTTGCGCGGCTTGCGCTTGATCGCGCCACGGCGCGCATGGCCTTCGTCGGAAAGATGCAGCTCGGCGCCGAAATAGCGCGGGCCGGATTCATCGCCGCCGTCGTCGCGCATCTGATGCGAGCCGTGCTTCTTGTGACGACCGGAAGATGCCGGCGCTGCCTCGGCCTCGCTGCTGCGCGCGGGACGCGGGCGCGGCGCTTCCGCCGGTTTGCGCGCGGCCGGAGCGCTGCCGGCATCGGATTTCGCCGGACGCTCGGCGGGCTTTTCCACAACGGCCGCCGCGGCCGCCTTGGCGGCCTGCTCCGCCGCGGCTTTCGCCTGGGCTTCGCGCGCTTCGGCTTCGGCGCGCGCGCGCGCTTCTTCGGCGGCGCGCAGCTTGGTCTCTTCTTCGAGACGGCGGCGTTCCTGATCCTGGCGCGTGATCTCTTCGGTTTCGCGCTTGAGCTGCGATTCGGCGAGCTTCTTCAGCGCGTCCTCGCGCTCGGCGTCGGGCTGCTGCTCGGCCGAGATTTCGCTGCGCTTCATGTAGGTGCGCTTCTGCCGCACTTCGACGTTCACCGTCTTGCCGCGCGTCGCGCCCTGGTTGACGGTGAGCTCGCTGACCGTGCGGCGCTTGAGCGTCACCTGGCGCGGCGCGCTGTCTTCGGCGGCGGCGTTTTCGCCTTTACCGTGCGTGCGGCGCAGGAAGCCGAGCAGCTTGACCTTCTCCGTGCTCGAGACAACCTGATCCGGACTGGAAAACTTCATGCCGGCGCCGTCAAGCTGGGTGAGCAGCTTGTCCACGCTCATGCCGAGTACACCGGCGAGTTGTTTGATCGTTACGTCCGACATGGTTCTTGCTTCTCCTCGCGGCGTGCGGAGATTTCTCCGCTTCGCCTTTGATTCTCTTTGCCGTCATCCCGGTGAAAGCGGGATCCATCTCGATCTTATTTGGAGCGAAAGGACTCCGGCTTTCGCCGGAATGACGAATCTGTAGGTTCAAGTGTTCATACGCACACCTGATTCATTCTCATTGATTGCAGACTACGCGGCCTCGGCCTGCCTCGCCGCCATGATCAGCGCCGACGCACGCTTCTCGTCGACGCCGTCGATCGCCAGCTCGACGAACTCGTCGGTCGCCAAGTCAGCCAGATCCTGACGCGTGACGATCTTGTGCTGCGCGAGCGCGAAGGCCGTCGCTTCGTCCATGCCCTCGACGCTGAGCAGGTCGTCGGCCGGCTTGTGCTCGTCGATGTCCTCCTCGACGGCGAGCGCATCGGTGAGCAGCGCATCGCGCGCACGCGCGCGCAGCTCCTCGACGATGTCCTCGTCGAAGCCTTCGATGCCGAGCAGCTCGGCGGTCGGCACGTAGGCGATTTCCTCGACCGTCGAGAAACCTTCCTGGACGAGGATCGCGGCGATTTCCGAATCGACCTCAAGCTTGGCCTGGAACAGCTCGCGCGCCGCGGCCTGCTCGGCCTCGGACTTCGCCGCAACCTGATCCTGGGTCATCACGTTGAGCTGCCAGCCCGAAAGCTTGGAGGCGAGGCGCACGTTCTGGCCGCCGCGGCCGATGGCCTGCGAAAGCTTGTCCTCGGCGACGGCGATGTCCATCGAATGCTTGTCTTCGTCGACGATGATCGACTGCACTTCGGCCGGCGCCATCGCGTTGATGACGAACTGCGCCGCGTTCTCGTTCCACAGCACGATGTCGATGCGCTCGCCGTTGAGCTCGTTCGACACCGC
>DAISJF010000448.1:0-2358 GCA_036821625.1 Rhodanobacteraceae bacterium | reverse complement strand
CCGGCATTCGGCGAAGATGAAGGCAGCCGAGAAATCGGGAGCCTGAAAGCGCATCACGGGTCGCGAGCGTGACCGGGCGGTGACCGACGTCGCGGCCGGCGCGACGATGCCGCAGTGCGCTCCGTCATGATCGACGAACGCCGGCGTGCATCTGCGCGCCGGCCAACGAGAGGCAGGTGTGACCATGCGTATCGTCTTCGGCGGCATCCTCGCGGCGGCGTGCCTCGTCGGCGCGCTCGGCGCGCAGGCGCAGACGCGCAAGACCCAGGCCGAGAATCTCGATCGGTACGAGAAGTACGTCGGCGATCCGGTCGACGAATTCCAGTTCTGGCCGCCGCTGTACAAGTGGGAGCTGGTCGGACCGACCAAGGTCGTCGTCTGGCCGACCATCAACGAGGCTTATCTGATCACGGTCAACGAACCGTGCCCGCGTCTCGAATGGGCCAGGACGATCGGCGTGACGTCGCAGCAGAGGCACTTCGTCACCCGGAAGTTCGACTACGTCACCTACGGCGGGCAACGCTGCCAGATCCGCGAAATCCGGCCGATCGACTATCGCACGATGCTGAAGGACGGACCGCCGTCGAAGACGCCGTGACGAATCAAGCCTCGGGCACGTAGCCGCCCGGTTTCGCCGAACCCTCGCCGAAGAAATACTTCTCCATCTCGGCGGCCAGGAACGCGCGCGCTTTCGGATCGAGCGGATTGAGCCGGTTCTCGTTGATCAGCATGGTCTGGTGCGCGAGCCATGCCTGCCAGGCTTCCTTCGAGACGTTCTCGTAGATGCGCCGCCCGAGCTCGCCCGGCCACGGAGCGAACGCGAGACCCTCGGCTTCGCGGCCGAGCTTCACGCAGTGGACCGTTCTCGCCATTTCGCGTCCTCGCATACGGAGTCGAGCAGCCTGCGCACCGGAGACGGCAAGCCGAGCGCCGGCAGATCCTCGCGCCCAAACCAGCCGCGGCCGATGTCGTCCGCGACGCGAGGCTCGCGCGTTCCATGCATCAGCAGCGGCGTCACGTGCAGATGATAGTGGCTGAAGCGGTGCACGAAATCACCGAGCGCGAGCGCCGACGACACGCGCACGCCATAGCGTTCGCGCACCAGTTCGCGCGCCGACGATGCATCCGCGGTTTCCGGCAGGCTCCAGAGCTCGGCCCAGATTCCGCTCGGCGGTCGCTGCTCGAGAAGCACGCGGCCCAGGTCGTCGCGCACGATCAGCATCGTCGTCTCTCGCGTCGGCCTTTGCGTCGATGGTTTTCGTTCGGGGAGCTCCGCTGTCGAGCCTTCGCGTCGTGCCGTGCAGTCGCGCGCGACCGGGCACGCCGCGCAAAACGGGCGCGCGCGGACGCAGACCGTCGCGCCGAGATCCATGATCGCCTGCGTATAGTCGGCGACGCGCGCGTCGGGCGTGTGCGCTTCGGCGAATTCCCAGAGCTTGCGCTGTACGTCGCTCGCGCCGGGCCAGCCGCGCACTCCGTGCCAGCGCGCGAGCACGCGCCGCACGTTGCCGTCGAGAATCGGATGGCGCAACCCAAAGGCCTGCGCGAGGATCGCGCCGGCCGTCGAACGCCCGATGCCGGGCAGCGCGGCGAGCGCGTCGAAATCGCGCGGCAGATCGCCCGCGTGCCGTTCGACGCAGATCCGCGCCGCACGATGCAGGTGCCGCGCGCGCGCGTAGTAGCCGAGCCCCGACCATAGCGCGAGCACGCGATCGAGCGGCGCCTCGGCCAGCGCGGGCAGCGTCGGCAGCGCGGCGACGAAGCGCTCGAAGTATCCGACCACGGTGCGCACCTGCGTCTGCTGCAGCATCACCTCGCTGAGCCAGACGCGATAGGCCGTGCGCGGGTGCTGCCACGGCAGGTCCTTGCGGCCGTGCCGGTCGAACCAGGCCAGCAGGCTTCGCGCGAAGTCGTCGGATTTCTCGCGCCGTTTCTCAGCCATCGCCGAGCTTCGCGGGCAGCAGACCATCGACGAACGCCTGCGCATCGAACACGCGCAGATCGGCCGCGCTCTCGCCGAGACCGACGTAACGGATCGGCAAGCCGAACTCGCGCGCGAGCGCGAACACGATGCCGCCTTTCGCGGTGCCGTCGAGCTTGGTGACGACGATGCCGCTGACCCCGATCGCGTCGCGGAACTGGCGCGTCTGACTGATTGCGTTCTGCCCGGTGGTGCCGTCGATCACCAGCAGCACTTCGTGCGGCGCCTCCGCGTCGAGCTTGGCGAGCACGCGGCGGATCTTGGCGAGCTCGTCCATCAGCCCCGATTGCGTGTGCAGGCGGCCGGCGGTGTCGGCGACCATCACGTCGATGCCGCGCGAGCGCGCCGTCTGCAGCGCATCGAAGATCACGCTGGCC
>DAISJF010000447.1:0-2369 GCA_036821625.1 Rhodanobacteraceae bacterium | reverse complement strand
TCCGCGCTGGTCACGGACAGACCGCGACATGGCGACAGCCCGAGCGATCTCGTGCCGACCGCACAGCTGCGCAAACGGCTTCGCGGCGACCTCGACAACGTCCTGCTCAAGGCGCTCGCGCCCGAACCCGAACAGCGCTACGCATCGGCCGGCTCGTTCGCCGAAGACATCGAGCGCCATCTCGCCGGGCAACCCGTCCTCGCGCATCCGCCCTCGCGCTGGTACCGCGCGCGCAAGTTCATCGCGCGCCATAAGGGCGGCGTACTGACCACGACGGCACTCGTCCTCGCCATCATCGCTTCGCTCGGCATCGCTCTGTGGCAGGCGAATGTCGCGCGCAAGCAGGCGCGGGTCGCGCGCGAGCAGGCCGAGCGCGCGGACGCGACGCGGCAATTCCTGGTCGGCGTGTTCGATCAGGCCGAACCTGACGCGAATCAGGGCAAACCGATCACCGCCAAGCAGCTGCTCGATGAAGGTGAGCAGCAGCTCGCGGCCGGCGGTGATCTCGCGACCGGCACGCGCCTCGATCTCACGGTGCTGATCGCGCACCTCTACTGGGATCTCGGCGATTACGCGCACGCCGAGCCACTGCTCAAGCAGGCGATCGGCGCGACTTCTGAACCGGGCGTGGCGGACGATGTGCGCGCGCGCACGCTGGCGACGATCGCCGCCATCGAGTCGCAGAAGCGCAAGTTCGCCGATGCGATCGAGCATGCGCAGCAGGCCATCTCCGTGGCCGCGCGCGCGGGACACGCAGCCGACGATTCGGCATCGCAGGCGCGCCGCACGATCGCGATCTCGCTGCACGGGCAGGACAATTCGAAAGACGCCGAGCCCTTCCTGCGCGCCGCGCTTGCGACCGACCGCGCGCTCTACGGCGAGAAAAGCGAAGCCGTGCTCGATGATTCGATCGAGCTCGGCGACGAGCTGACCGAGCTCTCGCGCTTCGACGACGCGGCCGCGGCGCTCAGCACCGCGGTCGATCTCGCGCGTGCGCTGCACGGCCCCGTGCACAGCACGGTCGCGACGACGCTTCAGGAACTCGCGGCCGTGCGCGGCTACTCGGCACGCTTTGAAGAGTCCGAGCGCCTGCAGCGCGAAGCCCTCGACATCTTCGAGAAGGTCTACGGCCCCGAGCACCACGAGACCATGGTCGCGCGCGGCAATCTCATGTGGGCGCTCGAAATGGGCGATCACTCCGCGGAGGCGCTCAAAGGGCGCCTCGAAATGGCGAGCATCATGGAGCGCACGACCTCGATTCGGCCGGAGCTCGCAGCGTCGAACTACACGTCGATCGGCCTCGACTACGCCTGGCTCGGCCGGCTCGACGAGGCGGAACTCGCACTGCGGCGCGCGCTTTCGATCTGGGCCTCGATCCAAGGCTCCAACGACGAATGGGACAGCGCCGATCCGATGCGCCAGCTCGCCGACGTGCTGCGCTGGCGCGGCAAATATGCCGAGGCCGAGGCCGAGATGCGCCATGCTGTCGCGATCGAAGCGAAGCACGAGCCGCCGACGTCGGGATGGCTCAATCGCGACCGCGCCGCGCTCGGCGACATCCTGCGCGCCGAGCACCGCTACGATGAAGCGCTGCGCGAGACGAACGCGGCGCTCGCGGCGCGCGGTCAGGTAAAGCCCGATCCAATCCAGGTGATGCTGCTGGTGCGGCGGAGCTTCGCCGAACTCGACGCCGGCGACGCCGCGCGTGCGCGCAAGGACGCCGAAGACGCCGTTGCCATGTCGGTCACGCTCTTTCCGGCCGGGCATCGCAATCTCGCGAGCCCGAAATATGCGCTCGCGCGCGCCGATCTCGCGCTCGGCCGCGGCGACGAGGCCGAGCCGCTGCTGCGCGAGACGGTCGCGCTCCGGAGCCCGCCGTATCCTCCGAATGATCTGCGCGTACTCGAAGTCAAAGTCACCCTCGCCCGCACGCTCGCTGCGCGTGGGCGCGCGGAGGAAGCGCGCGCCCTTCGCGCGGAGATCGAGCCGCCACTCAAGACGTCAACGTCGCCTTACGCGGCGGAGCTGTTCGCACAGCTCGAAGGACTCGACACGAGCCCAAAACGCGCGCAGCACTGAGCGGACGCCAGCGACGTCGTGCGTCACGGCACGCGCTCGAAATCCATGTGCCAGTTCGTCTCCCACGTCTTGCCTCCGTCGGGCGAGTACGCCTGTTCCCACACCGCGGAGCTCGGCGTGATGTGCGACCACGTGTATCGCACGCGGACCGTCTTGCCGCGCAGCGTATCGTCCGAATAGAAGTTGCCGACGCCGTTCTCGAAGTGGCCTTTGACCGGCGGATCGACCGGGCTGTGCGGCATGCGGCCGTCGACCCACCAGATCGCCCACTCGCCGGTCTTCGTGTCGTA
>DAISJF010000446.1:0-2373 GCA_036821625.1 Rhodanobacteraceae bacterium | reverse complement strand
GGGCCCACTCGTGGGACTTCATGAATTTCAGATCGCCTGGAATCTCTTGCATGACCGGATCCTGGTACGGGGCGCGGGCCAATTCTAGCAACGGACCCGTTGCGGGTGAACGCGCGTGGAAGCGCCGCTAGACGCCGGGGCAGGCTTGACCGTCGCGCACGAACGGATATTTGACCGCACGGACCGGAACGAGCTTGCCCCGGATGTCCGCCTTGAGACCGGTCTGCGCCGATGCCGCGGGCACGCGCGCGAACGCAATCGACTTGCCGATCGTCGGCGAAAAACCGCCGGAAAGAATCTCGCCGTCGCCGTCGGACGTGACGACGCGCTGGCCGTGCCGCAGCACGCCCTTTTCGTCCATGACGAGACCGACGAGCACGCGCTTGACCCCGTCGGCCTTCTGCTTTTCGAGCGCCTTGCGGCCGATGAAGTCGCGGCCTTCGTCGAGCGCGACGGTCCAGGCGAGCCCTGCCTCCCACGGCGAGATGCCCTCGTCCATGTCCTGGCCGTACAGGTTCATGCCGGCTTCGAGCCGCAGCGTATCGCGCGCGCCGAGACCCGCCGGCGCCACGCCGGCGTGCTGGAGGCGGTTCCACAGCATCACGGCCTCGCCTTCGGGCACGATGATCTCGAACCCGTCCTCGCCGGTGTAGCCGGTGCGCGCGATGAAGAGGCCGTCGCCTTCGACTGCAACGAACTTTCCGAGCTTCGCCGCCTTCGCGCGCGTATCCGCGCTCAAGAGGCCAAGCACCTTCTCGCGCGCATGCGGACCCTGCACCGCGATCATCGACAGATCCGCCCGCTCGGTGACGCGCACGCCGAACGGCATCGCCTGCTTTTCGATCCAGGCGAGATCCTTGTCGCGCGTCGATGCATTGACGACGACGCGGAAGAAATCCTCGGCGAGGAAATACACGATGAGATCGTCGATGACCCCGCCGCGCTCGTTGAGCATGCACGAATAGAGCGCCTTGCCCGACGTCTTGAGCTTGTCCACGTTGTTGGCGAGGAGATGGCGCAGGAACTCGCGCGTGCGCGGACCGCGGAGATCCACGACGGTCATGTGCGAGACATCGAACATGCCCGCATCCTTGCGCACCTTGTGATGCTCCTCGATCTGCGAGCCGTAGTTCAGCGGCATGTCCCAGCCCCCGAAGTCGACCATCTTCGCGCCGAGCGCGCGATGGGTGGCGTTGAGGATGGTCTTCTTGGTCATGACGGGCTTGCCGAAAAACCGGGGGCGCGCATTATCGCGGCATGACCCGGCGATTGTCTCGTCCGACCCAACGCTGCGGCTTGACTGACAGAAAACAGGGCGCTGCGAGCCAGCGCGCCCCGCGCGGCTGCGCGTTGAACCGCTGCCGGAGCGCTCCTATCCCACGGCCCGGACCTTCAGCGCGGTGCCGTCGACCGCGATGACTTCGACTTCGCTACCGGCCGGCGCGTCGGGCCCTTCCGCGAGCCACGAGCCATCGCCGACGCGCACCTTGCCGCGGCCGTTCACGATCGGCTCGATCACGACGAAGCGCTGGCCCACCAGCTTCGCCGCTCGTCGGTTCAGCAGCGGCTGATCGTCGCGCTGCTCGGCCAAAGGCCGGATGAATCGCCAGTAGATCGCGCAGGAGGCGATCGCGAGCGCCGCGAACACGATGGCCTGCGTCAGCGCGGACATCGCCGGAGCGATCAGCGTGACGACGCCCATCACGCCGGCCGCGATGCCGATCCACAGCATGAAGTAGCCGGGGGCGACGATTTCCGCGCCGATCAGCACCAGCGCGAGCAGCCACCAGCCGTAGTTGTCCAGGAGGTTTTCCATGATGCGCCATCCACGAGATTCGAATGTCCGGCGCCGTCGCCGGAACGATGAAACGACTATTGCGGCCGTGCCGGCGGCGCGGTCCGCTGCGCCTTGTCCGTTGCCTGTTTCTCCAGCGCATTCTTCGCCAGCTCCGCGATGCCGGCGAGCGAGCCGATCACGCCGGTCGCTTCGACCGGCAGCAGCAGCATCTTCTGGTTCGGCGAGTCCGCCATCGCCTTGAGCGCCTCGACGTACTTGTTGGCGACGAAGTAATTCAGCGCGTTGACGTCGCCGTTCACGATCGCCGCGGAAACGACTTCGGTCGCCTTCGCCTCGGCCGCGGCAAGTCGTTCGCGCGCCTCGGCTTCACGGAACGCGGCCTCTTTCTTGCCTTCGGCGGCGAGGATCACCGACTGTTTCTCGCCTTCGGCTTTCAGGATCGCCGCCTGGCGGAAGCCTTCGGCTTCGAGAATGTTCGCGCGCTTCTCGCGCTCGGCCTTCATCTGGCGCGCCATCGAATCGACCAGATCGCGCGGCGGCGCGATGTCCTTGATCTCGATGCGGTTGACCTTCAC
>DAISJF010000445.1:0-2378 GCA_036821625.1 Rhodanobacteraceae bacterium | reverse complement strand
CGCGCTTTGATCAGCGCGTTTTCGACGAAGGTGGTGCCGGTCTCCTCGGCGTCGCCGATGCCGAATTCGCTTTGCGCGACGAGCTCGATGCCGCTGTCGGCGAGCACCTCGCGGATTTCGGCGAGCTTGCCGGGATTGCTGCTCGCCAGAACGATCTTACGCACGCGCCAATGCCTCGCGCTGGAATTGCAGCAGCTCGCCGATGCCCTTCTGCGCGAGGCCGAGCAGTTCGTCGAGCTCGTCGCGGCGGAAGGCGTGGCCTTCGGCCGTGCCCTGCAGTTCGATGAAGCCGCCGCCGTCGTTCATGACGACATTGAGGTCGGTGTCGCACGCCGAATCTTCGGGATAGTCGAGATCGAGCACCGGCGTGCCGCGATAGACGCCGACGGAAATCGCCGCAACCGCGCCGACCACGGGGTTTTTCTTCAACGTGCCGCGCTTGTTCAGCGCGGCGACCGCGTCGACGAGCGCGACATAGGCGCCGGTGATCGCCGCGGTGCGCGTGCCGCCGTCGGCCTGGAGCACGTCGCAATCGAGCGTGATCGTGCGTTCGCCGAGCGCGGCGCGATCGACGCAGGCGCGCAGGGAGCGCCCGATCAGGCGCTGGATTTCCATCGTGCGGCCGCCTTGGCCGCCGCGCGCGGCTTCGCGCTGGGTGCGCTCCTTGGTCGCGCGCGGCAGCATGCCGTATTCGGCGGTGACCCAGCCTTCGCCCTTGCCGCGCAGGAACGGCGGAACTTTTTCCTCGACGCTCGCCGTGCACAGCACGCGCGTGTCGCCGAAGGCGATCAGCACCGAGCCTTCGGCGTGGCGTGTGTAGTGGCGGTCGATCGTGACCGCGCGCAATTCGTCGGCGGCGCGGCCGCTGGGGCGGGAGATTTGGGGCATGCGTTGGAGACTCCGTACGTCGGTTGCGAAGTTTAGCAGGCGAGCGTTAACGGCCGCGAAGCGGAAATCTCCGTGCGCGACGGCATGGGTTTCGCGTGCCCGGTTCCCGGTTTCCGGCTCCGCGATGGCATACTTCGCCTCCAATCCCGCAGCGACGCCGCCCATGATCCGCAGCATGACCGCCTTCGCCAGCGCCGACGCCGACACGCCGTGGGGCGCGTTGAGCTTCGAATTGCGCTCGGTGAACCACCGCTATCTCGAACTCAACGCGCGCCTTCCCGACGAGCTGCGCGCGATCGAGCCCGCGCTGCGCGAGCGCGTCGCGGCGAAGCTGACCCGCGGCAAGGTCGACGTCAACCTGCGCTTCCGCGCGAGCGACGCGGGGTCGAGCGAGATCCGCCTGAACGACGGCGTGCTCGATCAGCTCGAAGCGACCGCCGCGGTGTTCGCCGAGCGCTTTCCGAAGTTCAACGTCGACTTCGCCAGCCTGCTGTCGTGGCCCGGCGTGCTCAAGCGCGAGGAGGTCGATCAGGAAGGGTTGCGCCAGGCGGCGCTCGACGTGCTCGAGCGCGCGCTCGGCGACATGGTCGCCACGCGTGCGCGCGAGGGTGAGCGCCTCGGCGGTTTCCTGCGCGAGCGTCTGGACGGCATCGCCGGCATCGTCACCAGCGTGCGTGCCTGGTTGCCCGACATCCGCCGGGCATTGCGCGCGCGCCTGGAGGCCAAGCTCGCCGAGATCACCCAGTCCGTCGAATTGCTGCGCACGGATTCGGGGCGGCTCGAGCAGGAGCTCGTGCTGCAGCTCTCGCGCATCGACGTCGACGAAGAACTCGACCGCCTCACCGCCCACGTCGCCGAGGCGCGGCGCATTCTGTCGGCCCCCGATCCCGCCGGGCGCCGGCTCGATTTTCTCATGCAGGAATTCAACCGCGAGGCGAACACGCTCGGCTCGAAATCGGTCGACCAGCGCACCACGCAAGCCGCGGTGGAGCTCAAAGTGCTGATCGAACAGATGCGCGAGCAGGTGCAGAATATCGAATGACGCGATTCGCGCGGCGAGCTACAATACACATTCGGAGGTGTATATGAACACGCGCACGAACATCGTTCTCGACGACAAATTGGTGAAACGCGCCATGAAGATCACCGGCGCCAAAACCAAGCGCGAAGTCGTGGACATCGCGTTGCGGCGGGTTGTCAAATCGGAAAAGGAGAAAAACATTCTCGATCTGGTCGGCCAGGATCGCGCAGGGGTACTCGCCGCTCGAGGCCGGCCTGCGCACGCTCCCCTGGACCGCGACGATCATGTTCGTGGCACCGCTGGCAGGGGCGCTGCAGGAGCGCGTGGGCGCCCGTCCGCTGGTGACCCTCGGGCTGGTGTTCGCAGCGCTGAGCCTCGTCGGGCTCGTTCGGGGTAGCCCGGTCGAAGATCGAACGCTGTTCTGGGCGATGATGGCGCTCCCGCCCAAGAAGTTCGACCGCTACATGCT
>DAISJF010000444.1:0-2384 GCA_036821625.1 Rhodanobacteraceae bacterium | reverse complement strand
CACGGTGCGCGAAGTCCGCGCGGAAGGCGCGGATCCGATCGAAACCGCGCGAGCTGCGAGCGACAATCTGCTCGCGCTGCTCGGCAAATCGCTTCCGCAGGAGCACGAGAATGCCGGCGAGCTGTCGCTCGAAGCGCTGCTCCAGCGCACCGAGGCGGCGCTGCTGAGCAGCGATTTCTCGGGTGCGCGCAAGCTCATCGAAGCCACGCCGCCGTCGCTGCGCGATGCGCCGGCCGTCCGCCTGCGGCTGGGGCAGATCGATTTTCGTTCCGGACGCCTCGCCGAATCGCGCGCGACGCTCGAGTCGCTGGTCGCCGCGTCGCCCGCAGAGAGCGATCCGCTGCTGCGTGCGCGCGCGCTCTACCAGCTCGGCGCCGTGTCGCTGCGTCAGGACCGCAACGACGATGCGGTGCGCGCGTTCCGGGAAGCGATATCGCTGACCGCGACGCGCGATGAGCCGTCCGTGCTCGCGCAGGCGTATACCGGACTCGCCGCCTCCGAGGTCAACGCGGCGCGCTTCGACGAGGCGGCCGACGACTTCGCTCGAGCGCGCGTGGCGGCCGAGCTGGCCGGCGATACGCTGCAGCTCGCGCGTGTCGATGGGAACGAAGGCGTGCTCGACAACGCGCGCGGCCGGCACGCCGAGGCGCTGCCGATCCTCGCGCGCGCGGCCGAGCGCTTTCAGCGTTTCGGCGCGCTCAACGAATGGTTCCTGACCGTCGCCGCCGAGATGAAAGCGCATCTCGCGCTGCTCGATCCGTCGGCCGCGCTCGCGACCAGCGAGTCGGCCTGGTCGATGCTCGCGAAGCTCGACAATCCGGGAACCCGCACGGCGCTCGAGCTGCAGCGCGCACGTGCGCTTGCGGCGACGGGACGGCTTTCCGATTCCCGCAAGCTCCTCGACGAGCTCGGCAACAGGAATTCGCCGGAACAAACCGGATTGCCCGGCGATGTCGCTTCGGAAAGCGCGCGCGTATACCTTGTCGCCGGTGACGCCGCCGCCGCGGCCGCGTCGGCGCGCATCGCGGTCGCGCGTCTTCCGACCATCGACGAGGCACACGAGCGCGCGCGTGCATGGCTGACGCTGACCCGCGCGCTGCGCGCGAGCGGACAAGCCAAGCCCGCGCGAGGCCAGACCGAAGAGTTCGTGCGCTGGGCCGCGACACACGCCGCGATGCCGTCAGTGACGCTGTTGGCCGCGCTCGCCGATGCCGAGCAGGCGCGCGCCGATGGCAACCGCGATGCGGCATACAAGAGCTACGAAGCGGCGCTCGGCGATGCGGAACGCTGGGGCGTCCCGGCCGACCTCGTCGCCGTCGCCGTCTCATACGGCAGCAGTCTGGTCGCGGATGGGCAGCTCGAGCGCGCCAGCACGCTGATCGGCCGCGTGGCGCGTTGGGCCGATCGCGATTTCGACTGCGCGCTGCTGCAGGCGAACCTCTATCACGCGCTCGGCCAGCGCGCGACATGGCAAAGCGCGCTCGAGCGCGCGCGCGGGCTCGCCGGCGAGCGCACGATTCCGGCGGCCTTGCAGGATCCGCCGAAAGTGCCCGCCATCGGCGCGTCGTAGTAAGCCCGTCCGGGCCTCTCGTGCGCCGCGCATAAACGGAACGGAAACCCGCCCCGTTGCAAAGTCGCGGCGCGGTCATCAAATCAGCGATAATAATGGGCTTGTTCCCGCCTCCGTTCTTGACCCGCAAGACCACGGACGGCCGCCGCGCGCAATGCGCGTCATATCGAAGGAGAATCATCGAATGAACGATTCGTTTGCGACCCGGGAGATCCTCGAGGTCAACGGCGTCCGCTACCAGATCCGAAGCCTCGCCAAGCTCGGCCATCGCTTCGATCTGAAGCGGCTGCCGTATTCGATGAAGATCCTGCTCGAGAACCTGCTGCGCCACGAGGACGGCGCGAACATCACCGCGAAGGAGATCGAGGCGGTCGCGAACTGGGATGCGAAGAAGGAGCCGGACACCGAGATCGCGTTCATGCCTGCCCGCGTCGTGCTGCAGGATTTCACCGGCGTGCCGTGCATCGTCGATCTCGCCGCGATGCGCGATGCGATGAAGAAGCTCGGCGGCGACCCCAGGAAGATCAATCCGCTGTCGCCGGCCGAGCTCGTGATCGATCACTCGGTGCAGGTCGATTCATTCGGAACCGCCGGCTCGCTCGATCTCAACGTCAAGATCGAATTCGAACGCAACCGGGAACGTTACAGCTTCCTGCGCTGGGGCCAGAAGGCGTTCGACAACTTCAAAGTGGTACCGCCGCGCACCGGTATCGTGCACCAGGTCAATCTCGAATATCTCGGGCGCGTCGTCATGGCGACCGAGAAGGACGGCGAGTGGCACGCGTATCCGGACACCGTGTTCGGCACCGACTCG